>CAZSWG010000001.1:0-42602 GCA_964610795.1 uncultured Candidatus Saccharibacteria bacterium
ATTAAAGTGTACTTGTGTATTTATCCATATAAGTATTTCCTACTGTTGAATATTTATTTACATAACTTGCTGGCGATGGCGACGCGCTCGCCGAGGCGCTGGGAGATAAAGAAGCGCTAGGAGAAAGAGAAGCACTGGATGACCTTGATGCACTGGCCGAGGCGGAGGCAGAGGCGGATTTTGATGCCGACGCGCTGGCGCTAGCGCTACCAGATGCCGACGCGCTGGCTGACGGACTAAGAGAAGCTGACTCGCTGGCGCTGGCTGACGGACTAGCTGAAGCGCTGGCTGACGCTGAGGGAGATTGAGATTTACTCTCTGATGCCGAGGCACTTCTGCTGGCACTGGCACTCTCTGATTTACTCTCTGATGCCGAGGCTGATTTTGAGGCAGACTTAGATTCAGAGGCGCTCGCACTCTTTGATTCACTAGCAGAAGGGCTAAGGCTTTTAGATTCAGAGGCGCTGGGAGATAAAGAAGCGCTGGGAGATAAAGATTTAGACGCTGACGCGGAAGGACTTTGTGATGGTGAAAGGCTAGCGCTTGTACTGCTTGACGGACTCTGAGAGGCCGAGGGACTCAGAGAAGGGCTTCCACTAAACGGTACATCAGTTGAAAATACTGGACTACCTGTTGCTGTTAAATCGTTATTATTAGCCGTTTCGTCAAGATAATCGTTATCAAGCTGCCAATAGGCCACAAGACCCGCTTCGTTGCCGACTAATTCCGTCTGGTATTTATCGGATATTTCCGTATCGGTTCGTATGTCATTCCAGATTCTTACTTCATCTATGAGGCCGTCAAAAAACTCACTAGCAGGATCAAGTGAATTTGCACCAACATGGACTTCATAGGTATTGTTTCCGATGGTCGTTGCGCCGGTAAGCGCCATCGTATCGGTAATGAGAGAACCGTTAATATAGACCTCAACGCTTGGTACGCTGATGTCTACTGCTATGGCAATATGCGTCCATGTTCCTGAAGTAATAGCAGTATTACCAACTCCAACAGTAACATTGCCACTCGCGTCACCAAAACGGATAACCGCTTTATCATCGCTCGACCGTATGGCAAATTCATATCCTCCGTTTACATCAGATCTGAACTTGGAAATCATGGTAAAACCGGCTCCGGCCGTTGACGGTAATTGTTCCAGTTTTACCCAAGCCTCAACAGTGAAATCCGTCGATAAATCAAGACCCGTTTGAGAAGCATCGGCAATAGAGGCATATTGTGAGCTAGAAAGTTCAAGATCAAGAGAATGGGTATTATCGGCCATACCCAAAGATTAGAGGACGGATTTATCTGAAGGCAATTACTGCAGGGTCTTTACGAGGTCTTTTCCTAATCCCCAATGAGGTACTTCTTCGCTTTCTACCCAGTTAATAAGAAGTTGTTGATTCTTATATTGATCTTTTTCCCACCGCATACCTGTAGAATTAACACCAAAACGAATGTCTATATTAGGAGCCTCTGATTTCCACCTACCTAGGTTAAATTCATGTTTCCACGTAACTCTATGGTGAGTAAAAGGTTCAAACCCTGTGTTTCTGGTAAATTCTTCTTTCGTGAATCGTTCATATCGTTCTCTAAAATGGGTAATTGCAGCTTCCCGCCAAACACAAAGTCCGGATAGTTGGTTTACGTCATAATGTAAAGCATGGCCGTCTTCTCGTAAGTACCAGATATTTTGGTTATAGTAAAACGTATCTTTATCCGATGGAGTGAAATCAAAATGTGAAGGATGATAGAGTACGTCATGCTCACAAAAGAAAATTATATCCGACTTGCTATTTTCCAACGCTCCCAGAATTTGTTTGAACATAGTGAGATACCCTCTTTTCAATGAAGGGAACCGCACGTTTTTAACTCCAAAGTCCATCTTTTTTAATGACGAACTGACTATAAACACACTTTTATCTTTCGTTACCTTTAAGAGTTGGTCCCGCACCGGCTTTGCTATTTTCTCGTTCAACTGATTGTCTGTATAAAATATCGCTCCCTTAGTAATTCCCCAATCGGGAGGATGAAACTTATCTAATATCCATTGGAATTTACGGGTAGCTTTGGGCCACTTATCTTTTTGAAACAACTCTCTTGAGAGTTCTCTATTTTCATTAACTTTGTTTTGAGGATTAGAATATGGGAAACCAAAATCCCCTCCACGAGTCCGGAAGCAATGCGCGTACCAAGTTTTCATATTGACTAAAACCTGCCCACCTGAAAGCCATGTTTTACAGGCGACCTCAACACCATTCTGTCCCCAGCTATTAAATTCTTCGCTAGTTAAATCTAATTCTAAATATTTTTGTTTCGTAACCATATAACATGATCCCTGTATGCTCATCGTCTCTCTATAATCTTTATTATAATTTGATCCTATAAGTACTCCTCTTTGAGCTTCTTCAGTTTTTGACCATCTGCCGTCGTATTGAAAATGCATCGTCTTATCAAATGTAAAAGCGTGAGTAGCAGGACTCTTTTTAGGAATCCAAACAACATCTTTTACTGTAGATTTACCACACTTTTCACACAATCCTGATGGGCTTTGATAACGCCTATGACCATCTGGACACACCCAATCAAAAATGTGCATATTACGCATAATAGGAATTAAAGTTGTATCATCCCCTAATTCTTCCATTGCTTTAATCATCTTTAAATCAAAATCTTGGTCTACTGCACAATGGGCATCAAGTTTCATAACATATTTTGAATTAGATAATCTAACACCTTGATTAATAGCTCCACGCTGACCAACTGATACAGGATTATAAATTATAGCAACTCTATGATTAGACTTAAAAGGTGGATCGGGAAGGAAACCATCTAGAACAGCTATTATTTCAGTCTGATCGCTAGTATGTTCCAGTACATCTTCTATGGTTCTGCCCATAAACTCTTCATTTCTTCCTATAATTATTATAGAGAGCTTATATTGCATATTTGGTTCCTTTAAGCTACAATCATATTATGAAATATCTTCAAATAATCTTGACTGATAGTGAGAAAACTAGGCTTTTCTCCAAAATTTTTATTGATCCAATTACCAATTGTTGGAATTGGACTTTTGCAAGAGATAAATTTGGATATGGATTTTTTCGTTATAAAGGAAATACATATAGAGTACATAGATTTATGTATGCCTATCTTATTGGAAAAATTCCTACGGCAAAATATGGCAAAGGAATTCCAGTATTTGACCATCTTTGTAAAAATAGATCTTGTTGTAATCCTAAACACCTTGAACTTGTTACTCAAAAAATTAATCTTCTTAGAGGATCTAGTCAAATGGCAATAAACACAAAAAAAATTCATTGTATTAAAGGACATTTACTCCCAAAAGCTAAAAAGGAAAGCCATGATGGAAAGCCTACCAGACGTTGTATAATCTGTCGCAGAGCCAATCGTATGCGCCGTTATTATGCTACTAAAAACACTTAAATCTACTTTATCCATTTCTTATCCTTTCATTATTTTTTAAAACATCTTTAATAAATTCTGGAGAATAACCTGCTTTTTCCGAAGCCTTAACAATTGCGTTCAAATCCTTGGGCAAACACTTCCCGTCAAAACCCCGTCTATTTTTGTATACAGTCGTAAACATTTTTCCCTGCCGTTCATCTAAAACAAATCCCTCTCTCACAAGAGAGTAATCAACTCCAAACGCTTGTGCTATATTGAAAAACTCATTACAGAGGGTAACTTTAGCCGCAATAGCGCAATTTTCCATATATTTAATGAGTTCGCTTGTCGTTTCATCTACTTGATAGTACGTCTTCGTTGCCCCGAGGACAGGGTAAAAGATATCAAGTACCTCCTCCCTGTCCCCAGGGTCGCCCCCAATTATCATAAAAGAATGATGTTGAGGGTCAGTAGGATGAGGGTAAAGCCAAAAAGGTATATAATATCCGCCTTCACCAACGTACTCGGGACTGTGGCAAATTCGCTTTCCTGTAGCCTGTTTAAGCGACTTCGTAGTACCTGGAGGGATAGTTGATTTAATAAGGATTAAACGAGTTTTAAGCCATCCTACGACTTCCTCTACTATGGAAATGTCGCAACTTCCATCCGGAAGCATAGGGGTTGGCACACAAACGATAGCCAATTCACATTGATTAACTTCGTCGCGACTCTTTTCAATATTCCCATGTCTATCATAAAAAATAGAATCTGGAAAAATCTTTGCATACGCTCTTCCTACATACCCTCGTCCGATAATTGCTATTTTCATATTTATTTCAAAAACCTACTCCAAAAAATTATTCCGGAAGTAATAGCACATGAAACAGCAGTCCCGCCTACAACAAAAAGTGCCAAATTCTCACTTTTTCTTCTCATCTCTTGCATCGCAGAATCTGTCTCATTTATTGATATTTCCGGTTGTGGCACTACGTCAGCTTGCGGTATTGGCTTATCTCTATTTTCTGTCAACATAATCAAGCTCCTTATATAATGTACTAATGTTCTCTATGTGATATTTTTCTGCTTTTTTAAGACATCTTATAGAATATCCATCATAATATGACGGTGAAGCTCTTAATTCATCTAACGCTACTAAAAGTTCTGCCAAATCACCAACAGGAACATAACAGGTTTTCATCTCTTTGAAAGCCTTTTCATCAAGGGCAATAGTCGGTATGCCAAAAGAAGCGGCATTGACTAGCTTTAACGGATTAGATAAAATTTTCTTATACGGCCTCCAAACAATTTGAATATCTATCTTCTGGTAAAAATCTATAATATCCTGTCTTGTGAAAAATCTGGAATACTCAATGAGGTTCATTCCTCTTTCTGCCAGGAGTTGTTTTAGTTCTTTTGGAAGATACAAAAACGCTTTAGCTTCTCCGATAACACCCACCGTATTTACTTCTTTCCTTATCCTTTTAACCCGTTCAAAATTGCAATGATGTTGAGGAATAAGTACAATTTTATTAGGAATTACTTTAGACATGACTTCGTAATCCGCTTCTGAACAAACAATGACTGTTACTTCGGGGTGCTTTTGGACTAATTGACCTAAATTATGACCGTCTATTATATCTAAATAGGGATTTCCCTCAAATACAAAATCATCGCCTTCTCGTACCATTGGTTTTACATAAATACATACGCCATTCTCGTATCCGCTTGTCGGATTAAGATTCGCACCAATGTAACCGGCTATCTGATCTCCCCGGATCATAGAAGAAACACGCATGAGATGGCCCGCTTTCCCCTTGAGTTTCCGACTGGGATCAAACTCTTGACTAGGATTGATATTAAGAAAAGCCCTTTTTGCGAATATAGAAATCATAAGACAAAAATCTTTACTATGTCCGCGACCTTAAGTCTTCGTCCCGGGACATTCATTTCAACATTAAAATCTGGTATCAAGTTTATCGAATGCAAAAATTCATCTTTACTCACTATATAACGGTAAACATCTTGAATCTCGGCATCCCTGTTATTTTTCAAATAATTGATAAGTGTATATGGATTAGATCCCCATGTGATATTTCCTAACCTTATAATGCAATATTTAGGAAAATTCTCTTTTACCAATCCCTCCATCTCTCTTTTATGCTGAATATACCTTGTATTCCCGTAAAAAATAGACAGTGAGCTAAAATAGACAAGTCGTTGTGACCTGTTTTGTGCTAATAATAAATCCTTTTCTCTCTGATACTCAGATTCTCTGGTTTCAAGGCTGTTAGATACCCCTGAAGCGAAATACAGCCTTCCTGGGTCATCCTGTAAAGCGCTAGCTATGTCTCCATGACCAACTATCATGTCTTTACCCAAAACCAACTTCGGTATCTATCTCTAATTTCTCCTTCTTTGTAATCTAATGAACCCACTATAAAAAGGGGTAGCATCCTATAGCTCCACACATACGCTTCCAAAGCTCTTTTAACGTGAATCAGTTTCCTGAAAGGATAACGGGCGTAATCATGTCCTGACATAATTCCCCCAACCCTCACTTTCTTCAACCAATAGTGCAAATCGTTGGTAAAGTTTACAAAGTCATGTCCCGCGTCAATATAGACAAAATCAAGTGAATTATCAGGAAAGTCCTTTACTGCGTCCATTGAATATTTTTTAACAAACGTATAATTCTTATAGGGAGCCATTCTTTTTTGAGCTTCTTTATAAATATCATCAAAGAATTGCTGTGTTTCTCCTCCTACAAAAACTCCTTCTGGATGCGCGTCAAGTTTCCACGCATCAATTCCATAGATGGTAGCTTGGGGATTAACTTTACATAAAACTTCAGAATACTTACCCTTAAATACCCCAATTTCTGCCCCTCTATTAAAATTCAGTTCAGCAAACAACTCAGCCATATTGTCTCGGCCTATGTTTGGAATTTCAACAATATACTGGTTTCCAATATTAAGATTGTATTTTTTTACTATGTAGTCAAATGAGTTCATAACCCGAAAATACGTATTAGTATGTACATTGCTATAGAACCAATAAATGAACCCAAAATTAAATCTTTCATACCCAAAAATCTTCTAAATCAACAAAGTTTGATAGAACGGTTGCATGATTTTTGTCCTTATCCCAAATGATCCGGTACTTAAATAGTGAGTATATTTCCGAGTAGTGATATGTTTTATCTTTGTTACCGTTTGAGTCATGGATAATGATGTACTTTGCAAATTTAGCAAGCCTCTTAATCTCCTCAACACGGCTAGAATCGGGTGTTTGATCTATCAAAACAACATCCCATGGCTTCTCAATCTTCGCGTCCGAGTATTTTTCAACAAAGTTTATTTCGTGTGTAGGACACTTATAACCATAATCTATAAAAAATTGCATCCAAGATTTAGTATTCTCATAGGATACTAATTTACGATTAGAAAGATAACATTGATAATGAAGATAAGGAGTACTAAACACTCCCATTCCCAACTCTAGGACATCTCCCGTAGTTTTAGACATCGCCTTAATAAGCGCTGGCAGATGAGTACCATAATTGCCGGATACGAACATTTTATATGCCATTTTCCTCCTGCCATTTATCTAGTAACACTCTCCAATTTTCGGACCATGTAGGCATTAACTCAAATTTGTCTAAAAACCACTCAAAACTATGGAGATAGTTTCCTTTATCTCCTACAAAATGTCTGGCTGCTATATCATAGGATTTAACCTCTTGAGCATGATCCATATGATAACCACGTTTGTTCCCTTGCTGATGGAGATGTGCATACCAGGTATTCTTATTGACCATTACTTTACCACCCATTAACCAATTCTTCAGTGCTAACCAGATTGGCTCCATTGCATGTCCGTAGGGGTCAATGTTTGGGAAGCCCCCCAATTCAAAATATCTATCTTTTGTCATAAACCAACCGGAACCGTGAATTTGTGGGGTTTCATCCACGCCAAGATGACTTGTAAGCCTCTCTTGAGTTCTCTCTGGCCAATGACCACCTGCCTTGAATCTAAAACCCTTTGGATCAGTGAAGGGACAACAGAGATAAAAGTAATCGTAAAACTCTTCTTTGCCATCTCTCATCTGAATACTCCAATCGTCTTTGATTATCTTGAAGCGGGGCATGACTATCCAATCTTCTTCCATATCAGCTTGGAGAATCTCATCAAAGCCTTTTCCGAAGGAACAGTGTGCATCAGACTTGTAGATATACTTGCCAGTAGCCATAGCGGCCATAGCGTTTATGTTGGTTTTGATGCCGACGACCGAAGGGAAGTGGACTACTTGTGTGTTAGAAACATGGGGGATATCTTCTACTCCATAACCACATTCACCATCAAACCCAACGATAACTTCATACTCTCCGGTCGTATTCTCATAGATACTTTTAAGAGTCCGACTGAGGTTCTCTAATTTCTCCCCCCTCGCCGGTATTATTATTGACACTTTGCTCATGGAATCCTTCCTATAATTATCAATCTATCGTCGTATCTTTTTCCCACCTTCTTAACATTTACATAAAATCCAAGGAGCGCTTTTATTAACTCCTTGCCCACGCTCTCATCTGCCACATCCTCAATTACATAAATAGTTTTTTTACTAAGCATGGGCATGACTGTTGCACAAGTAAAATACTGATCTTCCGGCTTGTGGCTTCCGTCATCAATAACTAAATCAATGTCTGAACCAATTACGTCAATTAAATAAATTAGGTCTTTTTCTATCCCCTGATGACACAGATACGCTACAATACGATCTTCCTTTAAAAGACGTGTTTCATCAATTTCAGCCCCGTAAATCATTGCGTTAGGAAAGAAGTCTCTGAACATTCTCAAGCCCGCCCCCTCTCCAACACCTATTTCCAGAACCTTTTTAACCTCATTCCGCCTGTCTTTGAACAGACCATAATAAACAGGCAGGTAGTTATGCTTTCCTATCTTATCGGTGCCGTATTTTTTACCCAGCTTTTCTAAATCGTTCATTTTTGATCTTTGATTCTCTGCTTTAATCTTCCCGATCCAAAATTATGATCTCTCTTGTTGCGATAAATTTCTATACCTCGCTTTTCGCATATATTCATTCCTGTCACCGGATGGTCCCTGGGTTCGTCTCCCATTATTCGTACATCTATATCAAGTGTACTTAAAATCTCTTTCAATTCTTCTTCGTTTTGATAAACAATTATTTCATCAACATACTTACACGACTTAACCTGTATTTGTCTCTCTACAAGAGATTGGACAGGCTTATTTTTCCAAGGTCTATCTATTGAAGGATCAGTTTCAATACCAACCAATAAGTAGTCACAAACCTCTTTACACTCTTGAAGCATAACAGCATGACCCGCATGAAAAAGGTCAAAAGCACCGGCTACAAATCCTACCCTATCGTTTTTTTGTATTTCTCTCATTGTATCCAGCCCATATTTCTAATTTCTTCTTTCCAATTACTCGGCCAACTTGGCATACCGAGAAATTTATCATCTATAAACCATTCAAACCTGTAAACCATATTCGGCTCTCTATTGTTGAGCCAATGATCTGCTGACCAGCTAGAAGCCTCTATAGTACCTCCGGGGAATTTATAGAATCGCCCATAATGATTCCCCTTGTGGAGATGTGCATACCAAGTCTTCTTATTAACTTTCAATGCTCCGCCGCCGAACCATGTCTTAAACCCTATCTCCTGAGACTCCTGAGCGAACTGACCATAGCCTTCTTCATGTAGGCCATGAAGAAAATTATCAAAGTAGTCTTTAGTCATAAAATAGCACGAACCCTGCATTGAAGGCGTATCATCAATTTCTTCTTTTATATATTCTTGCCATTTTTCTCTTTTCCACGGTACACCGTGCATACCATCATCGTGATCTTTACCTTTTCGGGGGAAATCTATATACATATAATCAATAGGATATTTATTATCAGTCCGTTCCTCTATTTTCCAATTTTCCGCATCCAGCGCATATCTTCTTGGTATCTGTACCCAATTATCCTTCAGGTGATTTTCAATGAGGATTTTTCCGAAGTTTGGGCCAAAAGCACAGTGATCGTCGGTTTTCATAATATATTTACCTTTAGCCATAGCTACACAGGCGTTTATACCCGCCCTCAAACCCACAGGAGCGCTTGGATGGATATAGTGGACTCTTTCATCCTCTACAAGCGACTCGGGCCATTTCTCATCAATGTTGACTATAACCTCTAACTCACACCCAGCGTTTTTGAGTACATCTTCTATGGTTTTAGTAGTAAAAGGTGAATTTCTATTTGGTATAACAACCGATAACTCAATCATTTAATTTACTCCTTGTACTATTATCCAGTCATTTCCTTCAAGATCACCTTGAGAAATCAGCCATGTATGAAATTTACCTTTCGTATAAATAGTGAGCCATTCATCTTTCAAAAAACCGTAATCAGTATTTCCCCATGAAACTCGGGTTACCTTTTTACCCTTGATAACTTCCTTTATTGCATCAGGGAAATCCATAGTTTGAGCCTTGCTCTCTATTCTTGGGGCAGGAGTTAATGTTTCTCCTTCAATTATTTGTGGTTCCATTTTTATCCTCCTTTCTTGATTGTGAAGCACTTACATTTTGAGTAGATAATTTTTGGAGATACTCGTAAATTGCTCTACGGATATGTTCAGTTAATGTCCCGGGAAGCCTTTTGAGGTATTCAATCTCAGTCTCATCTAAGAAGAGGTTAATACGTTTCATACACGTATGTATATTTTATGTAGGATTTTACTTTAATGCAAGGAGCAGTTTAAGGGGTTTCGGCGTAGACGACTGTAATATCCGGGGCTGTGCCTGCGGCAGTTACAATACGAAGCCCGTTATATAGAGGAAAACCATACTCAATAGCTCCTACATTCGCTGTCGTATCAAGTGTACCCTTTAGATTCTCTTCCGTATCTGCACTATCATAAATCTTAGCTGTATTAGAAGAAGCTCCTTTTGTATTAACAACTATTCTAATCAATACTAATTTGCCAACAGGATTAGCAGGAACCGGAAGCTGTGTAGTCCCGTTTGTTGTTATATTGTATGTTTTATTAGCCGAAGCCTCATTAGGATTCATAGTTATGGGAATGAAATGCTTGCACTCGGGCTTGCACTAGCTGATGGCGAAAGTGATCCAGATGGACTGTAGGACGCGCTGGCTGATCTTGACGCGCTGGCCGATGGCGATGCGCTCCCTGACGGGCTAAGAGAGGGAGAAGCCGACTTGGATGCACTGGCAGACGGACTCTTAGAAGCGCTTGCTGACCTTGATCCGCTAGCACTACCAGATGCCGAGGCTGAAGCGCTTGCGGAAGCCGAGGCTGATTTTGAGGCTGATGCCGAGGCGCTAGCGCTGGCTGATCTTGACGCGCTGGCCGATTCCGAAGCAGACGGGCTGGCAGAACCAGATGGACTGAGTGATGCAGATACGCTGGCGCTTTCCGAGGCAGACGGACTAAGGGAAGCCGATGCACTAGCGCTTTCCGAGGCTGATGCACTGGCGCTTTCCGAGGCTGAAGGAGAAGCAGATTTGGAGGCGCTGGCGCTTTCCGAGGCTGAAGGAGAGAGTGATGGTGACGGGCTTGACGACTTTGATTCTGACTTTGAGGCGCTTTTGGAAGCAGAGGCTGACGGGCTAGCGCTCCCAGACGGCGAAACCGATGGACTAACCGAAGGTGATACTGACGGACTTTCCGATGGTGAAGGACTTACCGATGGCGATGGCGAAGCTACTGCCGAACCTACTATACTCCAGATAGCGGCAGTTGATGTACCAGTATTCCTATACGCATTTCTGCCGGTTTTGGTAAGGTCATAGAAAATTGCACCTACTTTGAACCCCGAATCTCCTGTTGGAAGTGAATTACCCTCTGCCTCTAAAATATTGTCAGTTGAAACATGATCTTCATTGGTCGCACTTGCAACTCGGTCATTATCCCATCGTAAAACCCTGTTTGTTCTATACGGTAAAAGTGCCGTGAGAAAGTTTGCTTCAACAGTGGTCCGAAGTCCACTAGCTTTGGCCTCAATTCGTGCAAGCTCGGCTTGTGTATCTTTTGATAAATCTGCTTTACGCTTAAATACTGCCATATTTTCCTATTAAAAAAAGCCTATTCTCAAAACCTAATGCTTTTTTGAGCTTTAGGCCTTAAGCTTTAGGCTTTACCAATCTAACTATTTATTCTCTTTAGAATGTGGCAAACAATTCTGCTGCTTGGTGTCTCATTATGTCTTTAACCTTAGCTCCATATACGAACAAGTCTTTGTAGGCTGTACCGAAGTCTCCGATTAAATCCTCTTCCATTCGTGCATCAAGTACCTTCTCTGCAAAGGTCAACCAATTCTGGTGTCCTGCAATACAGTGGTAGCCGTCCGTATTGTCGCCGGTAAGTCTATTGCTCTTAAACAATTGGAAGTTTTGCAAGTTACCCATGTAACCCTTTTTAACTAAATCCTGGTATGCCTCGTCTACATGAAGGACTATCCCGGTCCCTTGAGATAGTATTGTGAAAAACTCCGGAGGGACAACTAAGAACCTTCCCTCATCCGGCACTGATGAATACCCATTTTTCTCAGCAAGATCAAGTGCCTGCTTTAACAATGCAACTTTATTCAAAATATTTGCGGCTGTGATTGCAATAACTGTATCTGCCTCAACTGTAAACGTAGAGCTGGCTGCGATTGCTCCGCCTGTATAAGCTGATGTTATATCATCAAAATCATCTTCAATCGTGATTGAGGTTGTATTTGTAAAGGTCTTTACTCTGTACCAAGTCGTGTGTCCATCCGCCTTAAAGCCCCGGCCCACCATTGTTGAAGTGAATGTCGTTCCAGATCCAGTAACTACTCCTGTGGTTGCTGCTACTTCAACTGTTCCGCCGGTTACATCAGTTCCAACCCTGTGTCCTGCTCCAACATCTGTATAAAGCCCAAATGCGAAGCTATCCATGTTTTTGGATCTTTCATTGGCAACTTGAGTAACTATATAGGGATGTGGATCTTTGATGTAGGAAAGCCACTTATCAAGAGTTTTCTCTTTCCAATAGAAAGACTTGTATTGGTCAATAGTTAATTGACCGTTGTTTTCCGAAAGAGAGTCTGCTGTAAGCGCTGCGTCTGCGTAGGTTTTTTCTGTAAGTTTGCTGAAATCTAAAACATTTAGGAGAGAGCCTATGGCGTTAATTTCGCCTTCATAGTTTCTGTTAACAATAGAATCAAGCAAATTCCTGTCATACATCTGTTGCATGACTTTGCTTGAAAAACCTTCTGCTAGCTTTGTTCCGTAGTCTGACATTTTGGTAAAAGTTGAAGATTACTTTTACCGGCTCTTACGAGGTTAGGAAGTTATCTAATGTAGAACTATAAAGACTACTCTTACTTCTTGTCAATACCCCAATTTTGTACCTAAAGGTTTGATTCTATTTTTCCGGCGATAAGGTATTCCTTGTATTTATTGTAATTATTCTCTCGTAACTTTCTGGCTTCTTCAAGAGTTATCTTATCGGACTTTAGTTTTGGTTTATCATTCGGCCCACCGCTACCTCTTTCAAACATTCTCCCTTTGTTGATCTGTTTATTTTTGGCGTGTTCGTGTAAGAAAGCGGATACTAAAATAGTAAATGGTACACTATTATTCGCTTCTTGTGTTGCAAACGTCTTAAACTCTTCAGTCTTTCCTTCTAAATCCGGGCTATCAACTAACGTCTGTGGATCACCTAAAAATGATTCTACCGATTCATTCCACTTCTCAATCTTACTGGCTTGTGCTTTAGCCTCTGATATGACCTTTCTCCAATTACGGCTGATTACCGTTTCTTTAGCAAGAGTTTTCTCAAACTCACTCATTACCTCCCAATCGCTAAATTCTTTTGCCAATTCTTCTTCTGTTGGCTCCGGAATGTCGTCAGCCTCAGTGAGAGCTTTGTTAATAACCCGATTCTTCGCGTAAATCTTCTGATTTTCCCGGGCAGATGCGGATGATTTCTTTTTCTCTGCATCTAATTTTTTCTTGAGTGCTTCTTTTTCTTCTTCGAAAGGTTCAGCCCGTGGCTCCGGTTCAGGTTCTGGTTCCGGATCTGGAGTTGGTTCCGGATCTGGGGTTGGTTCGGGTTCTGGTTCCGGATCGGAAGCGGGATCTGCTTCTAATGCCCTTCTTTGGGCTTCTTCAAGTTCTTCTTTCGTGGGTTTTATGTGTCCTTTAGGCTTTGGCATTTCGTTTTTTTACCGGCTCCTTAACAGGAGGTTTGGTTTCTAATACGCTTTGATATTCTTCCAACTGTGAATTTTTAAGGTATGATCTTCTTGCTCTAAGAAAACGTATCTCATCAATAGTAAGTGTTTCAGGTTCTTTTGCGAGAATTTTATTTAAGTACTCTTGAGCTTCTGGATTCACAGATAAATACTAAAGTATGTTTTTATCCTATGTCAAGCTCTGGATCTACCCCTCGCCTTCTGTCCCCCCGCTATTGCACCAAAAAACCTTTTCTGTTTTCTACTCAGTTTTTTCCCTCTCACCGATCCATCAGATAAAATTTTCTTGGCTTTTGAACTCGTTAATTTGTGTCCTTTTTTTGTTGATCTTTTACCCTTTTTATAGCTACCTTTGTGTGGCATAATGTATCACTTCCCCCCCAATCCCGCAATGGCTTTCTCAAACGCTATCTTAGCCTTTTGCGGTGAAATTAAGAACGATTCTAATAGCATATAATTCTTAAGTCTTGCTTTTAGGAATAGATCTGCTTGTAGGTCTAAGTTGGGCTTCGTCAGTTCATCTTCAACTGCACCCTTCATAGAAATAATATAGTCTCGTAGCTTCTCTGGGGTTAATTGCGCCTCGGCAACAGCATTAAGCATCGTAAAGTATGTCTGCTGTTCTTCAGGACTTAGAGTATCTATTTTTATTCCTTTTTTTTCTAGTTCGTCGGTTACCGACATATTATTGAATGATTTGTGGCTGATTCAGTTGTTGTCCCCGCTGTGGTTGCCCTGGGATAATGGGTTGGGCAGGCGATAATCCCATTATACCATTTCCCATCATCATCATTTTTTGTTTCTCAAACTGCATAATCTCAGTTATTTCATCAGGCGTTAGATCAGCAAACTCAAGAAGTTTTCTTTGATAGACTTCCCGCAACTTCGGATTATCCGCCATGTTCATCATAACTGCGTTTAGTTTTGTGAGTGAGTCGGTATCATTGGCTTTCTTCTCATCCTGGCTCCAAACCTTAACTCTATACCCGGCTTTTGTCATCCAGTCTTTCGGTGCAATCTCTCTTTCAAAAACATTATCTGTATTTTTTCCTTTCTTGTATATTTTAACCGCATCAAGTCTATCGGAAGCAGCTTCAATCAACTTTAAGAATTTAGTAGCTCTTTGTTTCCAGACATTCGTGTAAAATTTAGACATACCCTGCGTTCTTGCTTTTGCTTCACCTTGGGCCAGTTGTACCTCTCCTAATGTACGTTGATTCGAAGTCTGTACTCCCTGCTGTGTTGCAGTAGCCCCTGTTGCCTTCTCGGTCATCTCTGTTATGTAGGTCATCTCATCCAACGACTCAGATAAATCAGGAATATCTACCTTTTGTAACACATCAGAAGGTTTCCCCGGAACAGGATACCAACCCCACGGAACAGGATTAAAAGTACTAGGCACAAAGCCATCTGATTTTAGTGAGGAATCGAAATAGTGCATACCAAAATTGCGGAGTGTACGATTCTCTACCAATTGTGAGAACCACGAATTAAGCACTTTATTGGGTACTCTTACAATATCGGCTATCCCGTCTGTCCAGAAGTCTTGTTTGTCTACATCATCCCCCCAGGTGTTGTATCTGAAGTGATTACGCCAATAATGATCGGGTGTAGTACCGATAATCTTTTCTTGAGGCTTTTTCATTAAAATTGTTCGTTCTTCCGCCTCAACGAATACGAATACCTGCTCTGCTTCAGAAATGTATTTCTTCCCATCTTTGTTGTCTATCCACTTCTCCCCTTTATCTCTAAAAACAAAATGCATTGTTAACTCTACATACGTTTCTCCAAGTACAGGGTCTTCAGTATCAGGTACTCCCATGTCAGCCATCTTTTTATTCTTTTGCTGAAGAGAATTTTCGTTATCTTTGGCTTTTATCATTCCAAGTTGCGACTCAAAAAATAACTCTAGCTTTGCAACTTCCTCTTGGTCGTAGTCGGGATTGTTTTTGAGACTACTTAGGGGCTTAAAAATGTGTATATGGATTAAAAACCGTGAAGAATCTATATCATGTGGATTCATAAACCGATCAACGAGCATGTCCTCCGAGTCTTCAACATCAAACACTATTTTTCCATCCTCTATTTGCCATGAGTCAAACGTCCTGCCGAAGAAAAAGTCCTGCTTTTTATCAACAATATCCTGAATCTCAGCGTTATTATCTGTAAGCGTCAACTTCCAATACTCGTTTTGAAAAACCTCTGCTTGTTTGTCATTGTCTAAATTCTCAAACTGAATAACTGGCATATCGTCAATGTCCTTAAGAAGCGTCCGGAGAGTTGTTTTCATTAACGGGAGATTTACACTTTGGCGCTGAGTCAGACGATTTATTGTAACCTTGTCCCTATAGAGTTCGTAATTTTCCCGCCAATCTTCTTCCCGTCGTCGGCGGTAGTTAAACCCATTCTCTTTATTGTTGAGAAGCATCTGAAGTTCTAAATTCTCACGTGTAATATCTGCCATAGTTCAAGATTAAAGCATAGTTTTATTTAAAGGCAAGTATTAACCGACGCCCTCAATATATGGCTTTACTCCTCCTACGTCTTCCCCTGGTTGTATTTGTGTCGGTCTGCGGAAGCTTACTGCAAATATCCGGAACGCATCCGATCCGTGTGAAGCCCAATTGTGAAACGGACCCTTACGGTACACCATATTTTTTTCATCCCAATCCTTCTTATAATTTCTCAATGCCTGTAATCCTCTACTACACTTATCTTTCTCAAACCAACATTGAGTAAAGATAGACCGGGCGGCATTGATGCCATCATCAATAGACAACTTTGGAGCTACCCTGAAGTCTATCCCGAGCTTTCTTGCTACTTCCTTCCTAGACTTACCAGTTCCAAGCTCGCGTACTTCTATGTCATGCGGTCCAAAGTGATTGCCGTATATATACTTTCGCTCTTGTAAAACCAAAGCATAATGAGCCAATCCCTCTCCGGAATTTTCATAGTAGTCAATAAACCGAATCTCCATGCCGGCAATCTGAAAGAACCAAATTGTCATAGAGTCATCCATGCCTAAGTCCCAAGCAGTATGTACTGGCAAGCTCTGGTCATACGGCACTGACGTTATCCTTCCCTCCTGTTCCGCCTTCTGAATTGCCGCGCCATAATAGGAACCGAGAACCGGAGCATCAAACGAACAATAATACTCTTGATTGATATACGCATTTGCTTCTTCTGTACTTCTTCCACTTGCTTCAAACCGCTTAAGGGTATCTCCTTTAATATCCTCCATCTGTTGTGCGCTAAATATATGCGTATCGTCTACCGTCAAGGTCTGAACAAACCACTTAGGATGATTTTTTGCAAATTCAAAGAGCGACCGGGCATGATTATCTCCTCTCGGCGTCGTGTTAAATACTCCTATTCCGTCATTCTCCCGCAGGATAGGCTCTACAACGTCCCACGCATACGGATCTTGCTCGGCCCACTCGGAAAAAACAATAAGTCTTGGATTTCCACCGCGAAGTGAATCCGGATGATCTGAACCTCCAATCTGAAACAGAGAACCATTGAATATCGGAATCTTCATGGTAGTCTCATTGGGAATACCTTTTCGCATTTCAGAAGGAATATGCTCACGATACCTAAATCCATCAGCTCCTATACCATCCCAAAGATTCTCACGACCCATTACAAGCGTGGGATAGACATACTTTACGAGGCACGGATCTTGCATTAAACGTCGCGGAACCACAGAAGCAATGTTTACTTTATCTTTTCCTGATCGCCGATGCCAAATCTGGTAAAAATACCGCTTCTGACTTCTTCCTTCAATTGCCGCTCTTACTTCATGTAAGAATGGTTTTTGATAGTCACGGGCTGTAAAATTGTAAGGAATATCAACATTGATCTCAATCATTTTTAACGTGGATAGTCACTTCATGTTCTTCTTGTGAACCTTTTGGATATTTACTTTTGAGTTTATACGCCATGTCTATCGCATCCTTCCGGCTTCTGTTATCCGGAATGGCAAAATAGGCCCGAACCCATTGAGGATTGCGTTGAACTCTTAAAAGTTTACAGCCAGCGACTTGATCCAAAATTTGCTTTATCGTTTCATCTGTCACCGCATTAGGAAAAGTATAGTGGTCTATCGTCATTGAAGAAAGAAGCTCATTGTGCTTCTTAGAGAGAAGATCGTCTGGCAAATTTTTCTCCATCAATTGTTCCCATGAAAGAGTCTGTTTAACCTTCTGTGGAGTTTTCGCGTATGACTTTGTATAACCAGCTTTTATCATCAATCTACCGAGAGGAGATTTTCCACCATCTTCAGACAGCAACTTTATCAGAAGGCGTTGGCGAAGCAAATCTTGAGGCTTATCCTTTCGAACTTTACCGTTCTTATTCATAAAGAGTTTGGTTTATATAAGCATAATGATAAAGCTACTTTTTGGCAACTTTTTCCTTTGGCTCTTCCCTCTTTGGTGTCCTGGTATAAGTAATTTCATCGTTCGCTAAATTATAGCTGATACTCTTAGTCCACTCTTTACTAGGCTCTGTATCTATCCCAAGACGCTTATATGCACCGCCAAGAATGACGTTTTTATAAATCTGCATACCATCAAGCGCAGCGTTTGAAGCGGTAATACCAATATGGAGGCTCTGCAATTTATCATGCTCTTCCTTTGAAAATGAGTATTTTTTAACAATAGGTTGTGGTTCCAAGAATAGTTCCTCCTCTCTTTAGATTCCCCTAAGCTGAACAAAATATGTTTTGTTAGTAATTGGATAAGCCCTTCGTATATATCCTTTCTTAACAAGAACATTGATAGATTTTATAGCGGTAAAATCTTTAATTCCTTCTCTGGTCATTTTTGTAATAATTTCCTTTAGTGGAATAGGTGTCTTTTTTCGGTGAACCCAACTGTCAACAACTTTCATTATCTCTGTCTGTAATTTATTTAACTCATTGATACTTACATAGACAGTGTGAGACATAGAGGATACTTCGCTAAGTATAACATACTAATCAAGCAAGCGTTTTAAGAGGATGAAATATATGGCTTACTTCTTTTTAGAGAATCGTAGGTCAATACAGGGACTTGTTTTTGAAGCTAACTATTAAAAATGGCTATACAGCCTTCTAAATCCCAAAACTTGCTCGCGTTGATCTCACACAAACTCTTGTCCTCGGGCATTAGGGCATCTGTAAATCCTTTGACTAAATTATCCAAGTCCGGCTTTTGTTTATGATATTGTTTATTCATTTTCGCTTTCTTTTTCTTGCTCCACGACTCCGGCATAGGAAGACGGAAAAGAATATCCAACGTATCACCAATTTTATATCGCTTTTGTTTGGCAAGTAAATTCAACCTATCCTTATACGCCCAATACTCCGCGACCGACTTCCTCCCGGCCCAAGCATCGGACCGTACCATGCGGGGCTTTGCTACTGGTGTGATATTAAATAAAATCATAATCTTCTCATCCTCAGCCTCTCCAAAACCCACAAAAGAGGCCGAAGTCAAAAGACTATTCTACTTTAATCTCTTTCACTACTTCCGGTTCTTCTAAAACCTTCGCGGCAATAACCTTTTCAATCGTTTCATTCATCATGTCTACCATGTCACGAAGAAACTGAAACTCTCCAATATCTGTAATAACGATCGGATCATCAGCCTCATTTTTCATAATACTAAATGATACAACCCAACTCTTACCGTATGTCGTTTCTACCTTTTGCGTATTCATTTTTACCAGTAGAGCAAACAATGGAATTGCTACTGGACGTGCATGGGTATATTTACCCGCTTCCTTCCCGAAATTCCAAAGATTTTGTAGCTTTGTACCAGTGAAATACATGATAAATGGCCGTTGATCTCCTTCATTGATGATTACACCAGAAAGAATTTGATTAAATACATCTTTTTGTCCACTCATTCCTTCCGCACGAAATCCCCGACTGATTGTTAAGATATGTACCACGACTTCCTTAAATTGCTGTTGTGAAGGTTTGTAAAAGAAATAGCCATCGGTCGGTTCTGTACCATCGGCCAGCGTATTTGTTGTACTCTTACCTGTAGCATGTATCTTAAGCTGCGGAAGATCGCTCCCAAGATTCTCCGAACCAACACGCGCATTATCGTTATAGAGCTTCACAAGTTCTGGATTATTAGCAATCGTCGCTAATTCATTCTTCACCTGTTCCATAACGACTTTTTCCTTAAAGTCCTCGTCAAGTATGTCTTTTTTTAATTTATCTGCTTCTTCTCTCGCTTTGTCTATCCCTGCCATAATTTTCTCACCCCCTTTCAATAAACTATCTCCACTCTACACAAATCTCCACATCCTATTGCTAGCTTCGTAGCCACAGAGAGGTCGGCGATCCGGCTATATCGCCCAAATCCTCCGGTGTCCGTAACTGTCGCTACGACGCTAGCTCCCGTCTTACTGTTCCGGATGGTCACGTTCTTGTTGAGAAGTTTGTACTTCCGGACAGTAGAAGGGATCATAGCAAGCGTCAACCGGCGATCATCCAGCCGTTGACCATTCGCCATAGTGAGGGTTTTACTGCATCCCAGGCATCCGGTTTCGGAGTAATAGCTTGCAGTTCCAGTCCAAGTGATTGCCTTAATTTCCTGAGGATAAAGTAAATAACAAAGCAGTATCAGTATCAGGTATCGTGGAGAAGTCTTCATACCCGTACTCTATCAAACAAGCGGTAGTTTTGTCAAGAACCTAATTATCCCGTTATAAAGAGCTTTTTTCTTCTGACAATTTTTGTCGTGCGGCAACCCCTAACTTAGAGAGTCGCTTAAAATAGTCCGGGCCGTATCGTTTCATCTTCGCTTTTGCCCCGCGCTTACCGATTGCAGAGTAATGCTCACTCCCATACTTTTGTTTTGTGGTCATTCCGCCCTTCCGCGATATGGTCTTATGATCCATAGCCATAAACAATCATTAACGAAACGGAAAAATGTCTCTAATAACCCGTAGGAGCGTTTATTTTGCCCTTTCAAGATCATCTTCGGCAGATCCCGTCTCTTTTTATTATTATACTTCATTTCTTCAACGATGAGTTTCATACATTCTTATCTTCTTCTCCGCTATGCATTTTTCTAGCGGCAATATCTGACACCGCCTGGTAATATCCTTGGGCGTACATATCTCCCTTGGTATAATCGTATGCTCGCTGTCGTAATTCCGTCACTATTTTTTTTATGATCTCTCTCCTCCCCTCTTCTTCCCATAGGAGCTTATGGCGGACTATAAAGTCTTCTATCTTGTTGTAGAACTCTCCCATAGTTTCCTCATCAGGCCCATTGTCCCTAATTTTTTTCCATTGCTCTTCCCAATCATCTGCTCCTGTGGGTGGGGGGTTCATAATAGTTTCATTGCTATTGCTGTTACAACATTTGTGGTGACAGCATTTCCCATCATCTTGTACCTCTGTGTATCGCTTATCAGTTCCCCGTCTGCTCCGTATTGAGTCCAGTTGTCGGGGAAGCCTTGTAGGCGTTCACATTCCACACAAGTTAAACGTCTAATCTGGTAGTTGCCTTCAGCAACGTACTGATTTCCGTGTTGATTTTTGGTGTAATGGACTGTAACCGCACCAGCAGTTTCGTTTTTTGGTGTCTTAGTCTGTGTGTTAATATCATCATTTTTTTGGCTGTCTGTTGTGATAGGAAATACTTCTGGTCTACGTGTTCCTCTAAGATGTCCGGTAATGAAGATGCGCTTCCTGTTCTGTGGAACCCCGAAATCCTTTGAGTTAAGTACTTGCCATTGGAGGTCATACCCCAACTCATCAAGCGTGGCGAAGATGGTTTTAATAGTTCTTCCCTCGTCATGAGACAACAGTCCTTTGACGTTTTCCAGTAAACACAGTCGTGGTTGTTTCGCTTTGAGAATCCGAGCGATGTCAAAGAAAAGAGTTCCTCTGGTGTCGTCAAATCCCCGTCTTTTTCCAGCAATAGAGAAACTTTGGCAAGGAAATCCGCCACAGAGGAGGTCATGGTCGGGAATAGACTCTGCTGGGACTGTTCGGATGTCGGACTGGTCGCACTCTCCGAAATGTTTTCTATAGACGGAGTTTGCGTACTTGTCCCATTCGTTTGAGTAAACACAGTATATCTGTTTCCTGTTCCCTTCATCGCTGATAACGCCCCTATTATCTGATTTGGTGTTCTTAACAGTTTTTGATTGAAATACTTTTTCAATCCCATAATGAAATCCTCCTACACCAGCAAATAAGTCTATAAATTTCATTCATGCTCCCTTCTTCATACGGTAGGCTCCTCAACAATTGTTTCAACAGGCTTTGCGTTTTCTTCAAAGAGTGGTGAACCTTCTACGACATCAAACTGGCGCTTTTCTAGGTACCCATGGCAATGAGGACACCTGTCGGGGTCTAGCATCTCTATGCTGATAAACGTCCGTCCTGATGTATAGCCAATAACTCTCGCTAGATTACCTTTCCAATAAAAAATATCGTTGGTTTTAACCTTCTTCATACGGTGGGCTCCTCAACCTTCAATAGGCATTTTTCGGGAATACCTGCTTGTTTCATGGCTTCAAAAATATCAGGAATAATGTCGTATGCGTGTGAGAATATCACTCCACATGGACATACGTAATAAGTGGCCTTCTTCATCCAGTTACTTCCAACTTGGTTGGTTCCTCCACGAATCCAGTTATGACTATCACCGTACCCTTTACCGCTTATATCACTCATACTTACTCCTTTGTGTGATGCTCACGCTCTACAAGTCTTTTCTTTAAACACTTTTGACAAATAAGATAAATTCTATCTCGGGTAAACAATTTAACGGAATTTAAACTAAGATCAACTGATGGTTCATAATAGAATGGAACATATAAATGCTTACACTCCTTCACTCACTTGGCTTGGGGTTTCATTCTAGTTCCTCCAACAGCTTCTTCTCCCAGCGATCCAGTTCCACTTGCGCATCGGTGTAGGAGGAAATGGGCTTGGTGGATTTGATTTTACTTTTTATTTCTTCCATGATTAAAGGCATATATCCATCTAAAAGTTGAGGAAGGAAGAGATTTTCTTCGCTTTCATACTCAAAAGCGATTTCGGTGATAAGAGATCGCAAGGTCATTGAGAGTGTCATAGATATATTTTTAATAGTATCGCCGTTATCATCCCGACTACTATACCAAGTCCCAGTCCCATGCTTACCCAATCATCATGCGTGTACCAGGGATGTTTAGTGGCATCGTATTTGGAATAGTATACTTTCATATTGTATCTGCTACCTTAAAATATCCCAGTGTATATTGTCCTCTTCCCCACTTGTCCATAAAACTTCTAAACCGTTCGGCCCTGTTCCAATCATCTATCTTTGCTTCTATCCATCCAAAAATATCCTGTCCTATGTCATTTTTCTTTTTATACCAATAGCGGATAATAAATTTCTTTCCCTTATATCCTTTGTCCGGAACCCCTACATAGAGTCCCTTTAACTCCGGATCTATTTTGTATCCGGGAACTAAAATTTTAGGAGTATAAAGAAGTGGTACATCCTTTTTTCTTTTCATATATTTCTCCTTATGTAAAACACCATAGCCCTCCACTCTTTTGTTTGGTAATTCACGTCATACTTTACATTGAGAATAGAAAGTTTAGTCGCGCCGGTTATAAAAGAAGAAACACGCTTTTTGAGGTTCTCTTTGTCTTTATCAATGAAGCTCTTGAGATTCATACGGAGAGTATATCAAACAAGCGGTAGTTTTGTCAAGAAGAAAGAAATGATAATACCCAAAAAGAGATTCACCCCCCCTACCCCCCCTCCTTAAAAAAACGGCGGGTAGTAGAGACGAATCCCTAGACTTCTCTTCCATTCAGCTCGTACTATTGATTTACGATACTGCTTTTGACTTAGCCGAGAAGCAGGCATCACCTGTCACTGTTACTTTTTTAACGTCGCTTCAGCGCTTACCCCTACGACTTATGCTTTTGTCTTCAATCTATACACCAACTTCGGATCTTCTACTAATGTATAGCCTTCCAGCTCCAGAAACTCCAACAGAACCTTCTTTAATTTATCAGCCCGGGGAATATCCCTATTCACGGTCGCATCCCGAAGGTTGTCCAGCGCTTCCTCTACATCCTTGACGACTTTAGTAGTAAGGTTCATATACTATTGGGTATGACAAAAAATAAAACGTAGACTATGGCAGAGATCCCGCCGGTAATCCACGTTATATCAAATAGAAATTCTTTGAAGGTTGGTTCTCTCATAGTTATCACATTACTTCTATTCTTCTAATTTGATTTTTTGATTGCATTGATCTCGTAGCCCACCGACAATTTGATGGTTCATAATTGCCAAACGGATTTATTCTATCAATAGAAGTATTTTTTTCTCCGTATATCTTTACATGATTGAGGTAAGATAAATACATATCGTTTTTGAAAATAATAAAATTTTTCCACATATTACAAACTTTTATGCCCTTTGCTCCATACCTATAATAATTTACACAATATAATTTTTCACATCTTTGCCTCATTCCTCTCCAAATTTCATAGAATCTAAGTTTTAATTTATCTCCATTCCTAAAAGTAAATCCATGTATAATTTTATGTGTCTTATGTTTAATCCCTTTTTTTGACTTTCGTTGAGTTTCTTTCTGTAAGCAACCACAGCTTTTAACTCCTCTACCAACATTACAAACTGATACTATTTTTTCTTTTCCACAAACACATTGAAAAATCCAATATCTTCGTTTATGACCAGTCTTATCTCTTATTGTATGAGAATATCTGATAGCAGTAAGTCTACCAAACTTTCTTCCGGTTAAATTAAACGGTTTCATTTCAACAAAAAACCTCTGTAGAGAATACAGGTACAGATTTTGCGGTCAGAAACCTGTACCCTCCACAGAGGTCGCAAAATCATGTTTGTACAAAGATAGTCTAAACCTTTTTATTCCCCTTTGTCAAGTGCGGAGATGGGACGAGTTGAACGTCCGGTATTTTGTTAATGGGCAAACTAACAAAATCTCCTCTCCCAGCATCTCCATATAGAAAATCTATCATTTGACTATTTGCCTCTGCAAGACGCCGGACTTCTGATCGCTTCCCCTCGTGATGCGCGTCATCATGCTTTCCGTTGATAAACTTTTCAATTGCCATACGTTATGATATACCATAAAGTATGCTACCTCTTCTGTCCATTGGTTTAAAAGTCTCCTCATCCGAGCACCAAAAAACGGAGAGGTAGTTTATTTTTCTTAAAATTCTTTTATACCGGCGATATGCCTTTCCACTTACCTTCGTAGCCGACTTCTTTTCTCCACTCATACACGACCTTATCAAGACCAGCGAGACCTAACGTAATAGCCCATTTGACTTCGTTTGGCAATGTCGTGCCGGCAAGGGTCGTACTGCCGTAATCTGCAAGTGCTGACAAAAAAGCAAACGTTCCATACCGAACAGCTACTTTGACACCTTCCAATACCCACTTTTTAATCGCTTCCATAATCTCACCCCCTATCTATAAGAATTGCTAAATTTTTAAATTTCTTTCCAGACCGAAGTATATCCTTCCAATGTGAAATAAAGTAATCTTTGGTTAAAAACTCATCCTTCCCCAGCGCCGGGTCCCATACTTTAATTTTGCCGTTAGACAATCCTAAAAAAACTACGTAGTGTCCATCTTCATAGAGATCACCGGCAGAATAGTCTACAATCACAGAAAAACCAAGTTTACGGACTGCATACAGGAATTTTAAGAATCTTTTTCCGTTAGGATGAGTAAGGCTTTCAGCCCAAAAACCCTTTTTCTTCGCGTATACGGCAAGAGCGCTTGGGTCAACACCATTTTCTTTTGTTGCACCAGTGCCTTTCGTTATCTTTTCTTCTGACAGTTTCAGACCGTACTTATCAAAGATATACCGGAGAGCGGCTGGGCCGCACGTATAGTTTGTATTCTGCTGTAATTGTTCTCCCACGTTTAGCTCTCTATTTTTTTAGGAACAAGTTTCCAGAACCATCCGACAAGACGAAGAAACAGATTTTGCATATGCACTTTTCCGGATGTAGCCTCTGCAAGCTCGTTGAGGATACGACCTTTCTCTTTAGACACAGTATCTACCTGCCCCTCAAGCTGAGCTATCCTGCCCTGCATCTGCCCCATCATCTTCTCGTTCGTCTTATCCTTCTCACCCGTCGCATCCAGACAGGCTGTAAGTAATTTGGCACTCTCATCACCAGATTGCTTATATCTTCCTGCTTGCTCTATCCGATTCTTTACCTCTTGATTAGCGCCAGAAAGATCACTTTGGAGCGATGTAACAGTCCCTTGGAGGCCACGGAGGGAGCGCACCACTGTATCGGTACTGGCATCGCCGGGCAGTGCTAATTGCTTTGCAATCTCATCTCGGGTTGTTGCTTTTCCAACCAATTCCTCAAATAACTCCTTTTCTATCTCCATTTTTGATTTCATCCATGACTCAATAAACGCAATCGGATTTTCCCATTGTTTAAGATCTTCCAGTGTTTTTGCAATGGCGTCTACTCCGGTTGGTTCTTTCTTTACAGCTAAATGACAGTGAGCGTACACCGTTCCAGAATTGCCTATCGTAGCCACTGTATCGCCTTCCTTAACTTGTTGTCCTTCAATAACGAGTATTTCATTACAATGAGCATAATGAACCCACCGTATACCCCACGGGCCTTCAATTTTAATATGGAGATGCTTTCCGAAAGAAGGCTTATTCGTGTGGGTATGAACGGATGTCACTTTACCATCACAAATTGCATAAAGAGGTTTGCCAAGATCATTATTTCCTCCCAAATTATCGTTTATATCAACAGCCTCATGCGAACCGTAATCAGTTTTATCTCCAAATCCAAATCCTGCCGATATATTCCATTTCGTTTTGAAATCATCAACCGGATACCTCATTATATACCTCCCGTTGTATTTCCTGCTATAATAGAAGAATGGGAAGGATAAAAAGAGGAAGGTATTGGGCTATTCTTATTGGGAATAAATATGTTTTTGAACATAGATTGGTCATGGAAAAAAAACTTGGTCGTCCGCTTACTCAAGATGAATGTGTAGACCATATTGACCGGAACCCTGAAAATAATAGTCCAGATAATCTTCGCCTTTTTTCTACACATGGTGAACATACGAAAGTAGCTCATGCAGATATATTTATTTCTCAAAGTATTGTAAGGAAAGGAATACACTTTTCTCCAAAAACAGAATTTAAAAAAGGCGACCCGAGAATTATGGGCAATAAATTTAGACTTGGTATTTCTTCTTGGAATAAGGGGAAAAAATGGTCTTTGAAACATAGAGAAAAACTGAAGGGTGCTCATAAAGGAAAACACAAACCTAACCTTACTTCTTTTAAAAAAGGAATGATTCCCTGGAATAAAGGTTTGAAAAAAACGTAACGGCTCAATGGGGCGAATAATATCAGCCATATTATTTGCGTATACCAACGGTAGTCTGTAATTCCTGAACCTTCAAAGATAGTTCTCCATAGCGTGTTTCTACACTCGAGTATTTAGTGAGGATTTCTTTCTGCTGAGCAATGACAATATCCATTTTCGTTTCTAGGACAGAAACCCGAGTCGTCCAAGCGGCGAAGGAAATTGCCATACCGATAAACGTGACAATGAGCGGAAAGATATTATTAAACTGAAACCAAGTAATAGTATCTGATTTGTCTTTAGGCATACGTCTATCCTTCATTATAGAGTTCTCATATTATCGCAAGTCAAATCTATTCGTCATAAAAATACATATTTCCTCGCGCTCCATAGAGTCCTAAACCCCGACCGTCACGAAACATGAGCTTAAATACGCTCAAGAACATTGAGTACACGGTGAGCAGGACCAGGAGAAACGCTAAAGCGTTTCCCACTTTTTGTTCCATTTATTTTTTCCGTACACTCTCCAATACTTTTTGGGCAATAGTTGTCTGCAATTCATTCAATTTTGTAATTTTCCGTTTTTTCTCATCTGGCGTAAGATGATCGCTACTTAGTATCATGTTGCGTGCGCGGTTTATATCAGTAAATGTATTAACAGCTCCCGTAAGCGTACTGGCGTGAACAATCTCCGGATGATCTTTAATAAACTTCTTCGCCTTTTCTACCTCTCCCTCTTTGACGAGCTTTCGGACGTAGGTAACCTGCCCGCCGATCTCGGAGTACATAGTGTAGATCCGGTTGACGGATTCAGAGGCAGATCCCTCCGGATCTCGGACTACAAAGGCTTTGATAATCGGTAAATCAGAGAGTGACGGGGCAGGACGCGGAGGAATCTTCACCGCGCCGGTTCCGGTTAGCACCTTATCTATAATGCTCAATGCGTACCGGCCTAAACCTCCGGTATAACCGAGAATCAGGTTTTCAATCTTAGCGGGAGAGTATCGGAGCGCACTCCCGATAATTTTTGATATTTCCGTTGTATATGGCCCATGTTGGGCTTCCGGTGGCAATCCTTCCTTGCCGCGCGAAACGATAGGACGATCTAAAAAGAAACTGTAATTACTTATATTCTCTATAATCGGTAAGAGTGTTGTCGGGATAAAGCCCGGAGTCGCGCCGTTTGCGACATCCGCCTGTAACTGGTCAAATATCTTTGGATCTTTATTGTCCATAAATTCTAGGACTCGCTCAGGAACACTGCCAAAAAGTATTCCAACCTCAAATGGTTTAGGGATACGCCATATATTATCTTTGGTAAAGACTATCCAAAAAAGATCCTTCTGCCACGCTGGTATTTCTTTCCAGCGCTCATCATTTCGGTTAGCAAAATAGAGCAGTATAGACGGAAGCGTAATGCCCATAAGTGTCTTGAAAAGTGTCTGATAGGGCCGGGTTTTAAACGATCGGATGAGCTTGTCTGTACCTTGCACATTTGCGTTCCAGAAGGCGACAAGCATATTAACGGCTTTCGTCTTTGCGCCAATCCGGCTAAAATCTAATGTTACTTCCCTACTATCAAACGCTCCTTGAACTGGATTTTTGCCCTTCGTTAATGCGCGCTTCATCTCCCCAAGTCGCGTCGCCTGTTCTCCTATCTCTGAGAGCGTTTGAAGAAGCTCTAGGGGATTTTTAATGTACCGAAGCACTTTTGCTTTGTTCTCATGGAGTAGAACGGTAAGATTCTTCTGCATATATTTTCTGTCCATGCTGACAAGCATTGCTCGCTCTCCGCCACCGGCTCTCCACAAGTTATATACATCGCCTTGCTTAAAAAGCTCAAACATACCGCGCAAGAGATCAAAACCGGGCGTATATCCGGATCGGGAATAGATAAAAGCGGAAAATTGATCGCGGATTGGATTTCTTAGAGAAAAGTCAGGCGTGAGCGTTGCTCCTGCCCGAAGAATATGGGCGGGGAGTGAAAGAAGCCGCATGATAAGTCCGCTATCTTCTGCGTTAAGACCCTGTATTGACTTAAAAAGCATCGGATCTACCTGAAACACCATCTTCCTGTCTCCCATGTTGACGTTGAGCATATTCGGTCCGATGTCCATTGTTGGACGAAAAATGGTTACGACTATATCGGCAAGATCCTCTGGTACTTCTATTTCTGCATCACTTTCCTTGAGTACCTTTTCCATCACTTCCTTCGCGTTAACTTTGACTCCCTTCATGGGACGATCCACTTTTTCAAAAAGACGCCCGAGTTCAAAGTTCTCTGCGCTAAGGTTTGCCATAGCAATACCAATACTATTGCGCTCTACGGCGTTTATAATCGCGTAAGTATCTTTAATATCGCTTTCAAGAGGATCTATAATTTCTCGTTCTGATCCTTTAATTCGTTTGATAGGACTGCCAAGATTACCAGCCATCTTGCGCCGACCCATGAATCCACCGCCAGCGACTTCTTCCATGACACGATAGAAGGGTACATGAAACTTATTGAGCGCCTTAATTCTTGTGAGCGCTTCCTGTCCGAGTAGGCCGCTACTTGGTTCTGCGGCATACTTGAGGAGTGCGTCTTTATATGCGAGACGTTCCTGCGCGATCTTTTCAAACTCCGGATACTTTTGTGAAAGTTCAACGAGTGCGTCTTCTGCGTCCTTTCGGGTTATTCCGGTGACTATCCCGCGATCAGAGAGTTCAATTGCGCGTTTAGAAACAATATAGACCCGAAATTCATCCATTTTTCCGGTTTTTTCAATCGGACGCATAATCTCTGAATAGCTCTTACCAGTGAAATTCATTTTGGTCTTACCTTTTTCGTCTACAGACCAGAACTCCCGGCCAAATGTGCCTTTGGTTAAAAACAGATCAGCTTTCCCGGCCCACCCGCGAAGGTTCCGAGCAAGAATGTACGGATCTCTTGTTGCGTTTATCGGTCCCAGCTTCTTTTTGGCAATACGGGAAAACTCCTCAAGAGGATGAAGGTCATCTAACGCGGCCGTATAAAAATCATGGAGACTTGTATTAACCTTATCAAGTAAACTTCTCTTATTCTGTGTTCCGATAGAAATGTGGCTAAGAATCTTTGCGGTTGCCGGCTGATTCATCCAGCGTTTAAAGTCCCGGGTTGCTGTATCTATAACTTCCTTAATTTCCGGAAGCTCTTTCATCCGAGTATCAAAGATTTTAGAAAACTCTGGAGCGAATTTTTCCGCCTTTGCATCCTGCCCACTCATCTTAAACCGGAGAAACTCTGAAAATGCCTCTTTTCTTTGCTTATCTGTTTGCCCTTCATATTTAGTTGCATACTCAGTCAATAATGATTTTCGTTCCGCTACGCTTATATCACGGGAGAAATTAAATTGGTCATCAAGAAAATGTCCGACTTCGTGGAAGACCGTTTGGAGACCACCCTTCTTTATCCGGACAACTTTGGGTTGTTGCTTAAATATACCGAGGGCTCTTTGATTGAACTTGCCGCGCCTGATCGGCACGCCGAGCTTTTCGCTTAACTCTTTAGCTATTTCACTCTTTTTGACGATCTTTTCTACTTCTTTGGCGGCCTTAGGAGATTCCGGATCTTCTAGGTTTTTGGGGTTAAAGCCGTAGACTGTCGGCTCTTTTACTCCTTGAGAACTCTCTTTGGCCACTACTCCTCTAAAACTTCCAACTATATCTTTTTCAGATATTGGCGTTCTGTGTAATCTCAATACCCCCTTATATTCAGGGTGTTTATTTCCATAACTTGTAACAAGAAATGAATTACCACCATCGGCTTCCTTTACCACACCAATAACCAAATCTTTATCGCCTGTCCATGTTTTATAAATTGTTCCAGCCCACTTTTGGTTTTCAGGTGTTTGTAACCCTTTTGTATAACCCATGAGAGTTTTTAATTCCCCCTCATTAAGTTTCATTCCTTGTATTCCACGCCCACCGGGCAATTCTGAACCCGTAGCTATTTTATTGATAATTTCATTTACGTTACCTGTTTTTACTATTCCCCCTACTCCTTTGGTAACTTGGCTGTAGAAATCGGTGAGTTGGGATTTTGTTTTGAGGATATCAGGATTAAGTATTCTAATTTCTTTTTCTGCAAAAACTGGACTTATATCACCATAATCTATTGCATCAAACCCCGCATTTCTAAAAGCATTTAATATAGGAGATGGCGTTTCAACACCTAAGTGGAGTTTTAATGATTCCAATGCCATTTCTGGAGAAGCATTAGGGAATACTTCTCTTGCAATTATTGCAGCATCTTTTACTGTAGCAATCTTAGCTTCAGGTTTAATATAAAATTCTTCAATAGTCCCTCCTTTCCCAACTTCTTGTGCAAATTCTCCTGCGATTGTCTTTGATAAACTGACAGATATTCCCTGTTTAAAACCTCTTAATACATCTAATTTCTCCCCACCCCTAAATACTGGTGTCTGACTTTTTACAAACTCCTCTGCATTCTTATACTTCCTTGCTTCTTGAGCAAGAGGTTCTAATTCCTTTGGTATTCCCGCAATTGGAGCTTCTGGAGGCTCTATCCTCTCCCTTACTGGTTTAACGGGCGTAACTTCAGCTTTTATGGCTGGCTTTTGTATTTTCTGCTCTACCGGAGAGGGTAGGGGAGTCTCTTTCACACCTGCCTGTTCTGCGATACGCTTTGGCTCGGCAGACACTTTTGCTTCTCCTGGCTTACCGGCTTCTCCCGGGAGCTTTCCTTTGGCATCTACATACTCCACGCGAAGAATATAATCGGTCCCCTCGCCGCTCTTGAGCTTTATCTCCTGGGGCTTGCCGGTTATAGATTCCACAATGCCCTTACCGACGACTTTAGCCGCCAGAGATTCCTGGGAGGCAATGACTTCAATCTTCACATCTTTACCCATGGCTTCGGCCTGATCTGCAATCTTACGAAAGGCGGCTTTGCTTTTGGGCGGGATACTTGATCCGTCTGCCCGGTTCCGGATATCTGCGGGTGTGAGTGTTTCACCGCGCTCCAAAAACTTTGCGCTAGTAAGCTGACGGTAAGCCACATTCGTAGTATGAAACAACGCGCCGATTATTCCGGCTGTCCATGACGTTTCTAATGCCTGTTTTGGCGGCATCCCTTTTGTCAATTTATCTACAACTGCCGAGCCATACAAAAGAAACCCTGCAGGAATCGCACCTTTATACGTTAGCGGTACTTTCCCAAATAACCACGCAGTTATCAAATCATTAGAAAACCTCTTAATTCTATCCTGTACGGTTGTTCCGACAGGTTGGCTTAGTTGACCGATACTGGTAAAAAGAATAGGAAGTGTTGCCCGAGCCGCGCCAATCGCACGAAGTCCTTGACCGCCGTAATACATAGTCGCAACTCCGGCAAGTATTTCTCCGATCGTCGCTTGTGTTTCCCCCCAAAAATCTTTCGGGGCAAATGTCTCGGTATTCCAGTATTCGTCAAACGACTTCGTATTACCGATAAACGTCTGCGTTAATCTTTTGGTAAATCCGTATACTGCTGGACGCTTTACAAAATCTTCTTCTACCTTCTTCTGCACAAATGCCAGTGTTTTTGTAATCGTGCTATCATAATTGTCTTGCAGGTATTTCTGGACTTTCTCAATTTCCTGCTGTGGGTCTTTGATTGCTGGGAATAACACTTCGGCAACCTTCCGAGCGGTACTTTTTTCTGACTTTGCTACTGGCGCAATGGGTTTTTGCACGGACGGTTCTTGAATAGGCGAGATGACTTCTTTCTTGCCGAAAAAAGAGGATAGAGTACTTTTTGCACTTATGGTAAAATCTTCCGCAATTTTCTTCCATGTATCCAGTGTATTTGCTTCTGATATTTGAATTTGTGGTGTAACTGGGAGCGTAGGATACGATTTTTTCTGAACTGTTACTTCTTGACCAATTTTAGAAAAAACACCGTAATAAGGAGAGGTAATTTCAGTCGTCTTTACTGAAGGTGTCGGTGTCAGCTGTTTATCGTCCTGAGAAAATTTACTGAAGGTTCCATATAAAGGAATTGCCATAATTATATTCCATGAGGATTAACCAATTTTTTATATGTTGGACTTAACATATATTTCTCTGTATTATAACCCCAATTTATGTGTTGTGACGCAAATGATGAGTCAAAATTTTCTGGATTATAACCAGCATGAATCCAAACTTGCCTTGCTTCATTCCATTCTGTAGGACTCACAATTTGATCTTCACCACCCAATTCACTTAATGTTCTCTCCATATCGGAAACAGCAGTACGGTTAATTTCCGATTCGGTCGGTTGTTTTCCTTGCTGCACATTTCCGATTGCTCCAAGACTTGTTTGATTTATAATTGCTCCTGTATCGGTATTGACAACGCTTACAGTAACAACACCAGCGTCATTGGTAGACTGAACAACTTGTGTATTGGGTTGTTTTTCTTTACTTTTTTTCCTGACACTAATAGCACTTTGCCACATACTACTGCTTATTCCGGTAGCACGAGTTAAGTTAGCTATATCCTCACCCGAAGCATTATCTAACATCCCGGCTTGCAACATATTGTTAGCTTGACTTATTGCTTGTTGTGCTTGCTGGCTTTGAATATCAAATTGTTTAGTTTGTAAATTAAGTCGGGTTTCTACATCTGCTCTTTTCATGGCAATATTACTCTGTGCAAGCGTTGAATCTGCATTGAATTTATCCTTTAATTTACTTAACCTTCCAGTCATAGTTGCTTCGGATAAATATGGGTTGTCTTTAATTTTTGCGACTTGTGCGTTATATGCGTCAGTTTTAGCAGCAAGATCAGTTTCTACATCTTTAATGCCTGATGAGGCAATCAATCCTTCATATATTTCAGGGAAATTAATTGAAGGCTGATTAAATACAGGTGTTTGTCCTGGTACTTGGGATGATGATCGCTGTTGCTTAACTAATTCCTGATACCGTGTTTCTTGAATAGGATTTCTATCAGTTTTTTCGAGTTGTTGTAATTCCGTATCTCCTCCGCCTGCTCCTTGAGGAACTGGTTGAGGTACGGGTTGAAGTGTAGGTTGACCTTGAGGAGTTGCAGGTTGGGCTATAGGCGCACCAGTAGCACCGCCTCTTAACATATTCAAAAGCTGGGTGTTTTGTTGGGCACTTCCAACATATCCACTAATACCCTTAGAAGCGGCAAGTTGCGCTCTTGAGGCATAGTCAGTCGGCTGGCCTTGTGCTTTTAGATAATTTACTATTGATGGGTCCATAATTAAAATAATCCTGTCATATCTTTTTTAAGTCCTTCATTACTTCTATTAAAATAATCCGGAACGTCAAAAAACGGATTTATCTTTTCATACTTTGCCTGTTCTCTTGCAATCTTTCCCCAAGCGCCTATCAATATCTGTTTAGCCTCAGTACTCTTAAATTGAGCAGATTTATCATCTTCTCCCTTAGATTTAAGAATAGCAACTGCCTCTAGTTCTATCGCTTCATTCGCCTCTGGCGTGGAGTAGGTAAAAATTGTTGTGTCGCTATCTGCACTCAAAGAAGCGGGGACTTTTATTCCCCAGACATGGATATTGTTATTTCCTAGAGTCGTAGGTACGGGCCAGATAAAAAACCTTCTCCATTGATTAGCCCATTTCTTGTCGGTTGAGTCGGGATTATCCTCTTTCCAGTTCAAGTAGTCGTCAAAAGAAAGCGGGCTCCCATCGGGGTCTTCACCATATCTTTCATCATTATTATCAGAATCTAATATAGTTAGTTTCCAAATTGAATTTGACCTCCAATTTGTAGGGTAGTCATAATACTCTTGATTTACTTGAGTTGAAGTCTTTTTAGCGTCCTGAAGTTCAGGCCAGGGGAATAACGCTCCTACCTTTCGGTACGCTCGGTTTGTAGCCCGATCAATAAGATTAGGAGAGTAAAGGGTACTTTCGTCTCCTATGGTAAGATCATCTTGGATCGCTGCCCTGATATCCGCTAGTGTATCCATGCTGTAAGAGTAGAGTATGATTTTATTTTATGGCAAGAGGATTAGTGGTTTACTATACAAATAGTTTCGTTATGTCGTGAAAAACAATACGAAGTTGTATAATCTTTGTCTTGGATTGTATAACATTTTGTCTTGATACAGTATAGATTATCCCATATATCAATAATCGTTTTATGCGGCCAATATACCAATGATAAAATGAATATCAAAAATACGATAATAATAAATAATCTATTCATATTACTTTCCTAAAACGACATACCATAATACTCTTGATCCTCCCAAAGTCACATTTCCTCCCGAACTAGATTTCAATTGTATTTTTATAGTATGACTTCCGGATGCGATAGTAGAAACTATAGTTGTTGAAGACGTAGTAAAATATTTTCCTGCCGTTTCTTCAATGGAAGGAGTAGACATTTCTCCTGCAACTTGAGAACCATCAAGGTCTATTATAGAAATAGGTGTAACTATATTTGTAGGAGATGAATCCGGGCTATAGCCTCTTACTGAAGCTCCTATCAAAACTTTTGATGATCTTGCCAGCGTAAATGATAAAGTCATATCTGTTACATCAACAAACGACTGGTTTGTAGTAGAAAATGAAGCTGTTTGAGAAATGCTATCTGCTGCAAAATTAGCTGTACTTACTAATCCTGTTGCATCTATAATTGTGGTTTCAGTATCATCTTTTACCGTGATATTGCCTTTAGTTACCACAACATTTCCTTCAGCATCAACGGTAAACTTATCATTGATATTTATACTTCCGCCCTCAATTTCAGCATCAGAGACTAAACTTCCTGCCCGTACTTCTCCCTTAAATACCGCATCTCCCGTAGTTCCGTCTATCGCAAGGGTAGTTATTCCTGCTATATCTCTTGCAGTTAATCCATTGGGTGTAATTCTTAAATCTCCCGAAATTCCTTTCTTAAAATCACCAACTTGAAACCCCCCGGATTGCTGAAGGTCAAATTCTTCAAGTATCTTGCGACTTCTGGTATTAAGCGCTGTACTTAATAATTCAACCGCTATTCTTTTTTTAGGAAAAGTTTTTTCTTTTGTAGCAGTTGGGGCATAGTTTCCTTCTCCCACAGCTTGAGCTTGTGATAGAACAGGCTGTACGACCTCTCCGGGAAAAGGGTTCTCGCTTACAATTTCCGGTTCAAAATTCTTATCTTTCATATTACTCAAAGTAGGTGATAATTCTGAAAATCTCCGGGGTAGTATTTCCGCTGGGAGTCATAATTATTCGCGGCTCGTATATGTCCATTTCTGCACCTATTCTAAATACCGCTTTCTTTCCACCTGTTGAAGTAAATGCTTGGTTTCCATCTGCTGTATAAGCCTGTACCCAATCACCGGATTTATTCTTCTGATAATAGAAGTAAACACTACACCCTACGGGCAGTTCATCCATAAACACTTCAACACGGTCAAATTTTGTAATCTGTTCTGCTTTCTTAATCGGCGTCCTATATTCCAACCCTTCCCAGGTCCCCTGAGCCTTTGCAGTACTATCTACGGCCTTTACACCAAAATCATCCCCGTCTTTATATGAAGCTATAGTAGTTCCGTCTATATTGACTACAGCGCCTATTTCGTCTACATCCAAGGCATACTCAAGATTCATGGTAAAAGGCTGTTCTTTATTTTTACGCCCGTAATAATAAAGACCATTTTTACCTGAATCAGCGTCAAATACTCCCCAGATAGACATATTTCCCAATGATTGACGATCCACCCAGCTATCAGCTCCGAATACCCAATCAAATATCTCAATCTGGTCTACTTCGTTTGCTACTCCTCCCGGATTTACTCTGCCCCCGCCCGGGAATCTTTTAACAGGCATTGAATCAGTGAAGTTCGCAAAAAACAAATTTCCGTCATCTCCTATCTGAACAAGAGGATACTCACAATCTATTGCTCCATTTACTCCTTTATTGGGATAACCGGCAGGGTACGTACCGGAAACTGCCCTACCGTTGCGTTCAATAATGGTTTTTATTAGTCTTCCGGGAATTATGTCAAGTGCTTCATTAGTCCACGAATCGTCATATCCAACCAATGCGAGTTTAGATCCATTAGCGATATAGTTTGCTCCGCCTACCTGTTTCATTGTGTGCCAGTCAGTACCCGTTAAGTTATCTGCTATTTCAGTTACATCACCCCAAGTTGACGAACCAGGCAGAGGCTTTCGCTTTATTGAAGTAGCAGTAGCCCATTGAAGGTATGTTGTACCGCTATCTGAGGGTTTTTCTATAGCTCCTTTAATTGCCCCGTCTGCGTCCGTATAAACCATTCTTGTAAATCCATCGGGATACCGTCTATAAATATGCCCGGCGTTCCCAAATCCGTACGTGTTGCCATCCGATGCTTTTACCCAAGCGATAATCAAATCAACATATACATTATTAAGCCCTGCTGATGGAGAAAGAGAAGGACTAACCGAAGAAGAAGGTGAAGATGAAGCTGATGGGCTTAAACTTTTAGAGGCGCTTCTTGAGGCTGAAGCACTAGGTGATAGAGAAGGTGAAACTGATCCGCTGGGACTTTTAGAAGCACTAGTGCTGGCACTAGGCGATTGGGATGAACTTTGCGAAACGGAGGCAGATTGTGAATGGCTGGTATCAAAAAGTCCTTCTTCTTTAAGTGCTTGTCCACAAGAAAGGGTATCATTTGCCTTGCGTATATCAATTCCGCTTGCGAACTTAAAAGCGCCACGGATACCTCTGTCATTGAATGACGAAATTCCGCCCTCAAAACTTTTAACTGTGTACGTTTGCATATTTTTTAGATTACCTTATGTTTTTATTTCTAGTCTAGTCTGGTGAGCTGGGTAACGCATCCCACTCCTTGTATTTTGCTTCATAATCATTACCTAACTCTGAATACTTATCACCATAAGTGTTTCCAGTAGCTGAGTATTTATCAACATATTCTATAGGAGATTGGGATGGACTTGCACTTGGACTGGCGCTTGCTGAAGCGGAAGGACTTTTTGAAGCACTAGCCGATTTAGAAGCACTGGCGGAAGCACTTTTACTTTCAGAAGCTGAAACTGAAGCCGAAGCAGATTTAGACTCACTAGCGCTAGCTGAGGCACTGGCAGACGCAGACTCGCTTTTACTTTCTGAAGCACTTGGGGAAAGGGATTTACTTTCGCTGGCGCTGGCAGACTTACTTTCCGATGCCGAAACAGATTTAGATTCCGATGCAGATACGCTTGCTGACTCTGAAACACTGGCGGATTTAGATTCAGAGGCAGATGGGCTTAAAGAACCACTGGGTGAAAGCGATGCACTTTCAGAAGCCGAGGCTGATCTTGAGACTGATGCACTAGCGGACCCACTTGCGCTAGGGCTTAAAGATGCCGATGCACTTGCACTTCCACTTGCTGAAGCGGAGGCGGAAGGGCTGAGTGAGGCAGAAGCTGAAACCGACCCTGAAGCTGATTCAGATGCACTGGCGCTCTTGCTCTCTGAGGCACTCGGAGATAGAGATTTGGATTCTGAAGGAGATTCGGAAGCCGACATAGATGCTGAAACACTTTTAGATTCTGATGCGGAAGGAGAAACACTTTTAGATTCTGATGGCGATTCAGAGGCACTTGCTGAAACGGAGACGGACTTACTTTCACTTGCGGATGGACTTAAAGACTTTGATTCACTAGCCGATTCCGAAGCACTGGCGCTGGCAGATCCTGATGCTGAAGGACTGACAGATGCTGACGCGCTGGCTGAAGGGGATAGAGAGGCACTAGGACTGAGACTGGCACTGGGACTTAGGCTTTTGCTTGCTGAGGCCGATGGAGACAGAGATGCACTAGCACTTGCGCTGGGAGACAAAGAGGCTGAAGGTGAAAGTGAAGCCGATGGTGAAAGACTAGCCGAGGGACTAAGAGACGCTGATGGACTCAAACTGGCGCTGGCAGAGACAGATGGAGATACGCTGGCGCTAGCAGAAGAGCTGGGAGAAACAGATGCTGATGGAGATAGTGAAGCGGATGGAGAGAGACTGGCGCTAGGACTAAGGGACGTAGATAGGGATAAAGAGGCTGATGGAGATAAAGACGCCGATGGGGACAAACTGGCACTAGCACTTGCGCTGGGTGACAAACTTGCCGATGCACTAGCTGAAGGCGATAGACTGGCAGATGGGGATAAACTGGAACTGGGACTGAGTGATGCTGATGGACTAAGTGACGCTGAAGGCGAGAGTGATGCACTAGGACTTAATGATGCTGACGGACTTAATGAAGCACTAGCACTCGCTGATGGCGATAAAGACGCCGAAGCCGAAGCCGATGGACTTTGAGAAGCGCTCGGCGACAAAGAAGCCGAAGGTGATAATGAAGCAGATGGGGATAAAGATGCCGAGGGAGAAAGACTTGCACTGGCACTAGGAGATTCTGATGCAGATGCTGAAGCAGAAGCGCTAGCTGAAGCACTAGCAGATGGAGAAAGAGAGGCACTAGGACTTAAAGATGCCGATGGGGAGAGTGAAGCGGATGGACTTTGACTCGGACTTTCAGAAGGACTTTCGCTTAGACTAGCTGAAGCTGAAGCACTCTTTGATGCACTAGCACTAGGAGATAAGGAAGCACTAGGAGAAAGAGATGCGCTAGGCGAGAGAGAAGCTGAGGGAGATAACGAAGGACTTTCACTTAGTGATTCAGAGGGTGAGGCTGATTTACTAGCTGATGCACTTTCTGATGCACTGGGTGACTGAGAAGCTGATGGTGAAATACTAGCTGAAGGACTTAAACTAGCTGAAGGACTAAGAGAGGCACTGGCGCTAGCGGAAGGACTAGCGGAGGCAGAAGCAGAAGCCGATGGACTTTCAGACGCGGAAGGACTAAGTGAAGCACTTGGTGACAGTGATGCACTAGCTGAAGCACTCGGAGATAAAGAAGCACTCTCGGAAGCCGATGGACTCAAAGAAGCAGAAGGCGACAAACTGGCACTTGGTGATAAGGAAGCGCTGGGACTTAGAGAAGGAGATGCACTAGCACTTGGTGACAGTGATGCACTAGCTGAAGCACTCGGTGACTGAGAGGCTGAGGGACTAAGCGATGCTGATGGTGAAAGCGATGCACTTGGGCTTAAAGATGCTGAAGCACTAGCGCTGGGGGAGAGAGATGCTGAAGCACTAGCGCTGGGACTCAAACTCGCCGATGGAGATAAGGAAGCAGAGGGACTTAGAGAAGCAGAAGGAGACAAACTAGCACTGGCTGACGCTGAAGGGGACAAAGACGCTGAAGCTGAAACACTTGGACTAAGGCTAGCGCTTGGTGAGAGGGAAGCCGAAGGACTAAGAGAGGCTGAGGGACTAAGCGATGCTGATGGTGATAGTGATGCTGATGCAGAAGCACTGGGTGAAAGACTAGCCGAAGCTGAGGCGCTAGGAGACAATGAAGCCGATGGACTCAAACTGGCTGATGGGCTGAGAGATGCTGATGGAGACAAGGAAGCCGAAGCACTGGCTGATGGGCTGAGTGAAGCACTAGCACTCGCTGATGGAGATAAGCTGGCGCTGAGGGAGAGAGAGGCGGAGGGGGAAACTGTAGATGCCGGAGAGAACCCTGCCGCTACTTGTGCCCAAGTATCGGAAGCGTCAAGGGTTTCACTCATTGTAGACACCCCAGCGGGGTTTACTGGTCCTTCGTGGGTGATGCAAGAAGTTCCCCCAAGAAAACCCGATGACCAGATAAAGTCGGCTCTTTCGGTCTGGTTCGCACCTGGAGAGTAATTCGTTCCGGCACCATTGTCCAAGCGATTAACAATATCAACAACCCAACAATTATTGGCTATTGTTGTCACATCAACACTTGAAGTAGAAGAACCTCCTTGAGCCGTGTTACTGGAATCAAGGCCCCCAACTCCCTTTAAGGAAATAGCTGCGGCTCCGCTTCTGGTTGCCGAAGCCAGTGTAACTTCAACAGTATTTGACCCCGATGTCGGATTTAGTAAATACCACAACTCAGCAGTACAAACATTTCCCGGCTCGGTGGATACTTTTCTGGCGATAAGAGTAAGGGCTGTTCCGTTGTAAGTAATTCCGGAAACAGCCACATCATTCCTAACCCCGACACCAACAATCAACACTCTATTCGCCCCAGAAGCTGTATGACTCCAAGAATAAACAGTTGCACTCCCTGGATTGGTTGTTGTTGTGTTGTCATACTCTATGACACCAAAACCAGCCGAGGGAGAAACCGATGGACTAACCGATGCTGAAGGTGAAGCTGAGGCCGATGGAGATAATGAAGCAGAAGGCGAAAGAGAGGCAGACGGGCTTACTGATGCAGAAGGAGACAGGGAGGCACTGGCAGATGCTGAAGGAGAAATGCTAGCAGACGCTGAAGCGCTTGGACTAAGCGAGGCAGAAGGAGATATGCTAGCGGATGGAGATAGAGAAGCCGATGGGCTAATTGAGGCTGATGGAGAAGCAGACGCACTGATTGATGCTGAAGGAGAAATACTTGCACTGGCGCTTGCCGATGGAGATAGAGAAGCCGATGGGCTAATTGAGGCACTAGGACTCAGACTTGCCGATGGAGACAATGAGGCAGATGGTGAAAGTGAAGCAGAAGGGCTGGCACTGGGAGACACAGAGGCACTGGCGGAGGCAGATGGGGATAGGGAGGCACTAGAACTGATAGAAGCGCTTGGACTAAGGCTAGCGGAAGGCGATAATGATGCGCTTGCACTTGGACTTGCAGACGCACTTTCCGAAGCGCTACCACTAGCCGAAGCGGAAGCACTTGGACTTAATGAGGCACTCGGAGATAGAGACGCAGATGGTGATATAGAGGCAGAAGGACTAAGAGATTTAGACTCACTCGGACTTTCGCTGGCAGAGGCGGATTTTGATTCACTAGCACTAGCCGATGCTGATGGTGATAGTGAAGCCGAGGGACTTAAAGAAGCGGATGGAGAAAGACTAGCACTCGGACTTTGAGATGGTGATTCTGAGGGCGAAGCACTAGGAGATGCTGACTTACTTGCTGATGCTGATTCAGACGCGGAAGGACTTAAAGAAGCACTGGGAGATAGAGACGCGCTAGGTGATAAGGAAGCCGAAGGTGACAACGATGGAGATTCTGACGGACTCTCGGATGCCGAGGTAGATGCACTTGCCGAGGCAGATGCAGAAGCACTTGGACTCAAAGACGCTGATAGAGATAAGGATGCAGAAGCACTTGCCGATGGAGATAGACTTGCTGAGGCACTAGCCGAGGGTGACAAACTGGCGGATGGTGACAAAGAGGCGGACGGACTAAGGCTTGCTGACGGTGAAAGAGAAGCGCTTGGCGAAAGTGACGGGCTTGCGGAAGCAGACGCAGAGGCACTTTTTGACAAGCTTCCACTAGGACTTAATGAGGCAGACGGGGAAAGGGAAGCACTAGGTGATAATGAAGCGCTTGGTGATTGTGACGCGCTTGGGCTTACAGACGGACTGACACTTGAACTGCCTACTGCTACTGGCGCAAAAGAAGCGGCAACAAGCGCCCAGTCTCTACTCACACCTGTACTCCAATCAACCGTAGTAGCCCCAGCGGGAGATATTGGACCATATGTGCT
>CAZSWG010000002.1:0-23986 GCA_964610795.1 uncultured Candidatus Saccharibacteria bacterium
CCATTATTTCAGTTGGAGGCGCAGTTGTTTCAAGAAGCCTTAAAACTGCAGGGCAGAAATTTAACGAAGACATCTCTCGTTTTATTAGAAGTGAATACAAGCTCTTAATAGGAGAACCAACTTCTGAAGCCATCAAGATTAATGTAGGTTCTGCGGTACCGGTAGAAGACAAGCTAGAGATGGTTGTACGAGGTAGGGATGTATCTACTGGTTTGCCAAAAGAGGTTATCGTACGCAATGCTCAAATTCGCACAGCTCTCCAAAAGTCTCTAAAGACCATAGCGGATGCCATAAAGACCATTCTCGAGGATGCCCCACCTGAGTTAGTAGGAGACATCTTGGAGCGAGGTATTCACCTTTCAGGAGGAGGCTCTCTTTTGAGGGGCTTAGACGAATATTTAGAAAGAGAGCTCCAAGTAGAAACAAGAATTGTAGATGATCCTTTAACCTGCGTTATCAGGGGCTTGGGTATAATCATCGAAGATACAAGCAGATATGAGACCATTCTTTCAAACCAAGAAAAACCAAAGCCAGTTAATCTATGAGAAAAAAGCGCTACCCATTTATAATCGCGATTATTATCTTAGGATTAATTATCTTGGCCGCAGAATTATTCTTAGATTTAAGACTTTCTTTTAATAGAAGCGTAGCTAGCGTATTGGATGGATTTACTCAGGATGGAGATTTAGAAAATAAGATCATTCTTCTGGAACAAGAAAATGCTGACTTAAGAGCAGAGCTTTTTAGAGAAACGATTATGCCAGAAGATTCCGCCATCGTTTATTCAAGTTATCCATTTAATAGTAAGAGTGAAATTATTATTTCATGGGGAGAGAATAGGGGAGTGTTAGTGGGAGATGCTGCAATATATGGCACAAGTATCTTTGTTGGTAGGGTAAAAGAAGTCACTCTCGATAAGAGTGTAGTTACTACAATTTTTGATCCTGGATTTGAAACCTCTGTGCGTATAGGGACCAGTGGAATTGATGCCTTAATGCGCGGAGGAAACGAATTAGTTCTAGAATTTATTCCTGGAGAAGCAAAGATTGAAGTAGGAGATAAGGTAGTTACTGCGGGAAGTGATTTACCATATGGATTAGAGATAGGGCAGATAGGAGAAGTTCGTACTAAAGGAGGGTCGGTGTTTCAAAGTGCTACTTTAAAGCCAAGTTTTGAAATTAAAACCCTTAGGGATGTTAGTATTCTTCACTAGCGCATTAGCTGTAGTAGTAGGGGCACTTATTCAAAATAGCAGTTTTGCAATCTTAGGCGTTAAACCAAATTTAGTCTTGGTTGTTATATTAGCCTTCGGACTTTTAGAAAAAGATTGGTTAAAGAGATCCATATTGGTATTGCTCGCGATAGTAACTTTAATTATTGAACCCGTCGTGAGTTTGGAGACAGTTTTTGCAACGGCAATTTTCTTTTCTGCTCTAGCGTTGGGAGATTTCTTACCTTGGAGAGATATAGCCAACAGTGCATTTGCGTTAGTTATTGGTACTTTGCTTATTAATATCAACGGCTTTCAGCTGGGTATATTTTTTATGGAAGCAGCATACAACTTGAGTCTATTTGGACTTTGTATACTCCTTTTTACTCTCTCCGGGGTAAAATACTCTAGGTAGTATGGCGAAATATAGATATCGCACTAGGCGCATAGACTTAGATGAAGTCATCTCCGATAGCCTTTCTGGGTCAGAGTTTAACTTAGTAGAAAGACCTATTAGTAGAAGTGTTTTTTATTGGTTGATAGTAGCAAGTATTTTGATCTTCTTCATAGTTTTCTTACGCGTAGGCTTTATGTCTGGGGTAAAAGGAAGTGCCTACAAATTACGTAGCCAAGACAATATTCACCAAACCATCCCTCTCATTGCCCCAAGGGGAGTGATTGTAGATAGAAATGGTGAGCCTTTAGTTAGAAACGAGCCAATCTTCAGCGTTTTTTTGCACGTAGATCAAATGGTTAAAAACGACGAGGAAGAAAAGGTTTTGGCCGCTACCCAAGATATATTAGGAGTAGAACAGGAAAAGATTTTTCAATTAATTCAAGGAACAAATTTGGAGGGGGTGAGTGATATTATCATCGCCACAGAGATAACTAGAGAGCAGGTGATAGCGATCGAAGCTTTGGGACTTAAGTCTTTAAACGTGGAGCAAAGTTTCAAGAGGGAATATATAAATCCCGCTTTCTCTCATTTAGTTGGATATACAGGCCTAGTATCAAAAGAAGATCTAGTACATAACGACAATTTAGTTTTAAACGATTCTATCGGTAGAAGTGGTTTAGAAACACAATACGACGAACTTTTAAGAGGAGAAAACGGTAGGGTAACCATCTTTAGTGATTCATCCGGAGAGATAGGGGAGATTGCGAGAACCAGAGAGCCAATATCCGGAGAGGAACTGAAAACTACGATTGATGCAGAATTACAGGAATACTTTTATACACGCATGCTCTCTGGATTAATTAGTTTAGGAAGAACGTCTGGTGCAGGATTAATTATTGATCCTCGAAATGGTGAGGTCCTTTCCCTCTTAAGTTTTCCTTCATACGACGGAAATAATGTTGCCCAATATCTTGAGAGCTCTAACAGGCCTCTTTTTAACCGCGCAATCTCTGGAGTCTATAGCCCTGGATCTACCATTAAACCCATACACGCATCCGCAGCTCTAAACGAAGGGATAGTTCAACCCCAGGATCAGTTTTATTCAGCCGGGTATATAGAAATTCCTAATCCATACAATCCGGACGCTCCTAGTAGGTTTGTGGATTGGAAAGCCCATGGTTGGGTGGATGTATATTCTGCCATCGCCCGTTCCAGTAACGTCTATTTCTACATTGTAGGCGGAGGTTTCCAAGATCAGGAGGGTTTGGGTATTGATAGACTTAATAAATATTGGGAAAAGTTTGGACTCAATAAGCCAACAGGTATAGATATGCCCGGGGAGTCCGTCGGTTTTCTTCCAACACCGCAAGAAAAGGAAGATCGTACAGGTGACATATGGAGAATTGGAGATACATATAACGTGTCTATCGGACAGGGAGATTTGGGTATCAGCCCCACTAGATTGCTTTCTTCAATCGCCGCAATTGCCAATGGGGGTATAGCCTATACACCACATCTACTCTTAGACCAGAAGCCCAAGGTTATGTTGGATATAACCGATATGTCCAAAGCCCTGGGCGATGTGAGACAGGGGATGAGAGATGGCGTTTTGAAAGACTATGGAACTAGCTATCTACTAATCGATATTCCGATGTCTATAGGAGGGAAAACTGGTAGTGCTCAGGTATCGGGTAATACCAAAACCAACGCCCTATTTGTAGGTTATGCAGCAAAAGATCAAAACTCAATTCCAGAGATAGCTATATTGGTATTAATCGAAGATGCTAGAGAGGGAAGCCTAAACACTGTCCCAATAGCAAGAGATGTTTTGAGGTGGTACTATGAAAACAGAATTAAAAGCGGTGAAGAAACGCCTTAGTCATCAGCCACAACTACGTCAGGATTTAACCTCAGGAGACTGGGTTCTTTTCTCTCCCAAAATAAATGCTAAGCCCCATCAGTTTCGCACCTTCACCAAGATTCAAAGAGTTCCTAAATCTCAGTGCATCTTTGAAAATCCAAAGAAGGCGAGTGGGGGAGGTATTTTGGCTTCATATCCAGATTTACGAAACTGGCGAGTCCAAGTTGTACCAAATAAATACCCTGTAATCCTAAACAAAAAAGAGGAAGCTAAGATCAGAAAAAATGGACCATATAGCTTTATGGAAGGATATGGACATCACGAACTGATAATTACCAAAGATCACGATATAAACTTGCCAAAACTTCCAACTGCAGATGCCAACATGCTCTTTAATGCTTTTAAGGAAAGATATAAAGAAATAGCTAAGGACAAAAATACGGATTACATATCGATATTCCAAAATTGGGGACCTAAAACTGGCGCCAGTATTTATCATCCACACTATCAAATTCTTTCAACTCCAATTGTTCCTCCTTTATCTGCTAGATCATTGGCCAACGCAAAGAAATTTGAACGTGAACATAAAAAATGTGTCTATTGTTACAAAATTGAAATTGCCAAGAAAAATAAGAGGGTCATCCACGAAGATAAACTATCTATTGCATTTGCTCCCTATGCTCCGAAAGAACCTTTTGAATTTACAGTTTTCCCCAAAGCGCATTCTCCATACTTTGAAGACGCGAGTGAATCCGAAATTTACTCTGTAGTGAAAAATCTCCAAAAGGGTCTATTAAAACTGGAAAAAGTAGCTAAGAATGTAAATTATAACTTCTATATTCATACGGCTCCTAGTAAAGATAAGAAAAATCATGCCTTTTATCACTGGCACATACAGGTTATCCCTAGGGAGATAACTCCTCGCTTAGGAATCACTGGAGGATTTGAACTTACAACCGGCGTTGAGATTAACTCCGTTTTACCCGAAGACGCAGTAAAAGTATTAAACGCTAAATGATAGCGGATATATTGGAAATAGTTTCCCGTTTTGTCTTGAGCGCCATAGAAACTTGGGGATATTGGGGAGTCTTCTTTCTAATGGCTCTTGAAAGCGCCAATATTCCTATCCCTTCAGAAATCATAATGCCATTCTCTGGATACCTAGTATCAACTGGGGTGTTTAGCTTCTGGATGGTAGTTTTCATAGGAGCCTTAGGGAACTTAGTTGGATCCCTATTTTCATATTATATTGCCGGCTATTTCAAAGGATGGGTTGAGAACAACTACCACTTTGATAGGGCCAAAGAGTGGATTGGTAAATATGGAGTGGCTGCAGCTTTTTGGGGCAGAATGATGCCTATAGTGCGTACTTTCGTTTCTTTTCCTGCGGGATTATTTAAGGTACCTATTTGGAGATTCACTTTATTTACCTTTGTCGGATCTTTCATTTGGTCGGCTCTTCTTACATACCCCGGAGTCTACTGGGGTGAGAATTGGGCGATTATAGAACCCATCTTTAGAAAGTTCGACTTGGTAATAGCCATACTTTTAGTAATTGGAATAGTTTGGGGTTTGAAAACTCATTTCGGTAAAAAGAAATGAAGAAGCTGATCATCGGGAATTGGAAACTGAATCCTCAAACCCTACATAAGGCTATTGCTCTCGCAAGACTTGTAGATAAAAAGGGGGTCATCATCTGTCCACCACATGCTTTCTTAGAAGAGGTATCCGAAGTTATTAAAAAAGCGGGGCCTTGCGCACAAGATGTATTCTGGGAGGAGAAAGGATCTTTTACCGGAGGAGTATCACCAGCACAGCTCAAAACGATCGGTGTGAAACACACCCTAGTTGGTCACAGCTCTAGAAGGGAAAAGGGAGAAACTGATAATGAGATAAATAAAAAGATTAAAGCGGCACTTAGTGAATCTCTAACCGTTGTGCTATGTGTGGGTGAGCCAGCTAAGGTACATGCTAAGGGAGTTAGGGTAACTAAAAAATTTGTTGAAGGACAAATTAAAAAAGCACTTTCGCGAATAAAACCATCTAAAAAACTTATCGTTGCCTATGAACCAATTTGGGCAATCGGTACAAAAAAACCTGATACTCCAGAAGACAGCACAATCATCGCTTCGCATATAAAGAATATGTTACTCAAAATGGGATGGGGGAATATCAAAGTTCTATATGGAGGATCAGTGGACAGTAAAAACGCTAAGGGATTTTTGGCTGAAAACAATATTGATGGTTTGCTAGTGGGTATGGCAAGTATTGATGGAAAGGAGTTTAATAAGATCATCAAGGTAAATGGATAAAAAGAATCTTCTTTTAGCCACATTAGCATCTGCCATTATAGGAATCTTGGTAATTCCCACGATTAGTAATCTTCCCTTGCCAGCTGCAATAGGGAACTTTGGTACTGGTAGTGTAGCTATAGTTTTTGCGTTATTAGTCTTCTTGGGATATTTAACGGCAGAATTTATAGGTAGATGGGTGGCGTTATTTAAACAACTTGGTAGATTCGCCATTGTAGGAGTGCTTAATACAGTAGTGGATTTTGCGGTCTTCAATGTGTTGATCAATGCCTTTGCCAGCAGTGGATCGGGAGCCAATATTGCAAAGGGGATCTCGTTTGTAGTCGCCGTAATCAACAGTTATTACTGGAACAAGTATTGGACATTCCAAGCCAACCAAAAGGCCAAAAATGAGTTCTTGGAGTTTGTAATAGTAAGCGTGGTGGGCTTTGGGCTTAATGTACTGACGTTCCACATTGTAGGAAACGTTATCGGTCCACTGGGTGATATCGATCCAAAGACCTGGGCTAACTTCGGAGCACTTTGTGGTACCCTCGTCGGTTTGGCATGGAATTTCTTGGGGTACAAACTTTTCGTATTCAAAAAACACTCTTGATTTCTTCGGTCTTTTGATGTACAATATGCCCGAGTGAAGTGGATTCCTTAACGATGATATCGGCTAAGGAATATCCTGAGCCTAAATTTTAGACCCCCAGCCCCCACTGGGGGTTTAAATGTTTTATAATGATCACATGACCTATCTTCTACGAGTTAATCTAGATATAAACGACAAAAATATTGCAGATAGTGTGCGCTTTAAAGCCGCGTTAAATAGCATCCGCTTTGTATCAAAAGCTAATAACAAAGTTGTGATTTTATCCCATAAAGGAAGACCACAAGGAGTGGATTCTAGGTTGAGCTTAAAATCTTCTGCGACATTTCTCTCTAAAGCCTTGAGAAAGAATGTTATTTTTATAAACCACTTTGATTTTGCCAAAATTGCTAAACAGATAAAACAAAGTCCAAACGGAAAAGTATTTCTCCTAGAGAATTTGAGATTTATCCCAGGTGAAGCGAAGGCTAGCAAAAATCTTGCTAAATCTTTGGCGAAGCTGGGCGATAGATTCATTAACGATGATTTTCCAACAAGTCACCGTAAGAATGCTTCAAACTTTGAATTACCCAAGCTCATTCCAAGTAGCATAGGTCCTAATTTTAAAATGGAACTTCGTCAGTTAAGTAAAGTTATGGCTAATCCTCGTAAGCCATTAGTTTTAATAATCGGTGGTGCCAAGATATCAGATAAACTAGGAGTGCTTAAGAACTTTATTCGTAAAGCGGATAGTATTCTTTTAGGTGGAGCTCCGGCTAATACTTTGCTGAAGGCTAGGGGAGTGAATATTGGAAAATCTCTCTATGACAAAAAAGTCTTGGCTCAAATTAAGCCTTTCGTTAATAACGAAAAGATTGTTACCCCCATGGATTGGAAGATAGGAAATAACGCTATTTTGGATATAGGACCTCACAGCATAGGTCTCTACACGGCGGCCATTAAAGAGGCTGGAACAGTGGTCTGGAATGGGCCTATGGGCAAGTTCGAGCATAAATCCTTTAGTACGGGGACAAAGGCCCTCTATAAGGCCATTTTGGCCCAAAAAAGGGCTAATATACTGATAGGAGGAGGAGATACTTTGGCTGCTATATCTCCCCTAGGGAAACCCGGAAAGAACACCTTTGTTTCAAGTGGAGGTGGGGCCATGCTAACATACCTGTCTGGAGAGAAACTTCCGGCGCTGGATGCGATCCGATAAATAAGATGGAGCTTAAATATAGACATTTTGATATACCCGTTAATGAACGCGATCTGTGTTTTTTTGACACCGAGATGACTGGTTTCGAGTTGAGTAAGGAGCTGTTGGAGATAGGGGCGGTTAGGGTAAAGGCTAATACTTTCGAAAAGCTCTCCGAGATAGATATTAAAATCAAACCTCAGCATATAGAGAACGCTACACCCGAAGCATTGGAGGTTGTGGGATATAACGAGGAGGAGTGGGAAAAAGAAGGCATGGAACTGCGTGAGGGTCTACTTAAGTTTCTAGATTTCGCAGAAGACACAATGCTCGTAGCTCACAACCTACCTTTCGATTGGATGCATGTGCAAAACGCACTTGAGAAACATGGATTTCAACCGACATATTTTTATAAGGGGCTAGATACATTTTCTCTTTCATGGCTTCTCCTTGGCGACAAAGCAGAATTTCCAAGACTTTCTGTAAAAGAATTAGCAAACTATTACTCAATCAATATGGGCACTCATCATAGAGCAATAGATGATGCAAGAACTACTTATCGTATCTTTTTGGAATTAATGAAGTTACATGAGCAAAAATAGTTTTCTTATATACACCGATGGGGGATCGAGGGGTAACCCTGGACCCTCTGCAATTGGTGCAGTCGTTGGAACAAAAGAATATGGAGAGTCTATCGGCAAAACCACAAACAATATTGCCGAATACAGTGCAGTCATCTTCGCGCTCAAAAAAGCTAAACAGCTTCTCGGAAGCAAGAAGGCAGAGAATACCGAGATAGCGTTAAGGACGGATAGCCAACTCCTAGTTAACCAACTAAATGGAGAGTTCAAAATTAAAGACAAGGGGCTCCAACCTCTATTTATAGAAATCTGGAATCTAAAACAAGACTTTAAAGACGTAAAGTTTATTCACGTTACGAGAGACAAGAACAAAAACGCTGATAGATTAGTTAATAAAGCTCTAGACACTTTAGGTCTTTAGTGATATAAATTCTCTCGGAGGTAATCCAAACAACAGCTTTGCGAGGACTCGCTAATACGGAAACGATCGCACATTACCTTAGAGTCCCGCCAAGAGGAAAGTCCGGACACTCAGTCAATTTATTGACGAGGGTAGCGGGTAACACCCGTCATACGCAAGTACAGAGGTGAGAGCAGTAACGCCCTAATCCGCAAGGAAAAGGGGAGCCCCATCCCAACGTAGATGGCTCTGCCTGGTTATAGGGATTAAAGACCAGGATGAAACGGCAAAATCCTTACCTGAGTGCAAGGCCGTGCTCTAGCAATAGAGAGTGCCGCAAGAACCTGAGGGTAACCGAAGGTCGCAGATAGATTGTTGTTCACGACAGAATCCGGCTTATGGATTGCCTCCAAAGGGGGTTATCGAAACTTTGGTTTAGATAGCCCCCTTTTGGTTTTATAAGTCTCTCTATATACTTCTACCTATATGTCGAAATACTACAATCCAAAGCGTACTCGTAACGTTTATGGTCAAGAGGAGCCATTTAAACTTTCAAGGAGCAAAGTAGATCTTTTTATTGAATGTCCTAAATGTTTTTATCTAGATAGGAAGCTCGGAGTAGGAAGACCGCCTGGTTATCCCTTTAGCCTTAACTCCGCAGTGGATACTCTTTTAAAAAAAGAATTTGATCTCCATAGGGTCAAACAAAGTGCCCATCCATTAATGGAAGAATATAAATTGGATGCTGTTCCCTATGAACATCCGGATTTAGATAAATGGAGAGATACATTTGTGGGAGTGCAATATTTTCACGAACCAACGGGATTGATGTTCACTGGTGCAGTGGATGATGTGTGGGTAGATCCAGATGGTCAGTTGATGGTTGTAGATTACAAAGCCACCGCAAAAGATGGAGAGGTATCCTTGGATGCAGAATGGCAAGACGGATACAAACGACAGATGGAATTCTATCAATGGCTTTTGCGCCAAAATGGATTTGATGTATCAGACACTGGATACTTTGTATACGTTAATGGGAAAACGGATAGAGCAGCTTTTGACGGGAAACTTGAATTTGATGTGAAGTTAATCTCATACAAAGGGAGTGATGCTTGGATAGAAGAAGCTTTGTTGAAGATTAAAAAGACTTTAGAGTCAGATAGTATTCCACCATCGGGAGAAGATTGCGATTATTGTCGATATATAGAAGCTGCTAACGAAACGGATGCCTATACTAATTAGTTGGATAATATCTTCATTGGCCATTCTGGTCTCTGCATACCTTTTACCAGGAGTAACGGTTGATAGTTTTATAGCTGCCCTCAGTGCCGCTCTGGTACTTGGATTAGCTAATGCAATTCTAAAACCCATACTAATATTGCTAACCCTTCCTATTAACTTCCTCACTATGGGGCTGTTTACACTAGTCATTAATGCCTCTCTAGTATTATTGGCAGCATCCTTGGTCCCTGGATTTGCCGTAGCAGGATTCTGGTGGGCACTATTCTTAGGTCTAATTCTCTCATTAGTATCGGCAATTATACCCGATTAACACTCTTGACAGGGCTTAGATAGGGGATATAATGATCGGAGTTCACTGAAGGCTTCGGCTTTTGGTGGACGACCATGAAACGCCCCCGTCAGGGGGTGTTTCATTTTTTAAAAAAGTACATGAGGTAGTAGAATGGGTGTGCTATTGCCGGATCGTCTAGTGGTAGGACGCATGGTTCTGGCCCATGTAACCTAGGTTCGAATCCTAGTCCGGCAGCTAATTAGGAAAACATAAAACAACAAGATAATTTAAGTATTAATATCTCAAAAAGAAACGAGCCCGTTCACGCCATGTGACGTGAACGGGATTTCGTTTCACGTGCTCGGCAGATACGGGCTTGGTCATTGTGTGCTGATTCCGAAGATCAGTTAGCCACCAATCGTGCTGTCTGGGTATCCCCACCAAGCGATTTCATTCTGGGTGATGGGGTCCAGGATGAACGCAACGCGTTCTCCAATCTTCGGTCTGCCCATCTCCATTCGCAGGTTGGTCTTACTCGGCTCGAAGAAGTCGTGCGTCTTCTCAAGCGAGGTTTGATGCACCTCACCTTTTCGGTCTGACTGGATAACCACCTCCCCCGACTGAATGTCATATGAGGTGATCGTTCCGTTGGTTCTAGCCATATTCCCTCTCTTTCGCCAATCGATTTACCTCCACGAGGGTCTCCGGAGATACGTCTGACAAAGTCGCTACCTCTTCGATCCCCATGTACAAGTGACAAATCCTCGCTGTCTCAGTTGTGTTCTCGGCGGTGTGGATGCGAAACTCAAAGATCCTTTTGACGAGGGATTGATCTATCTCGCCAAAAGTAGTTGGGAGAGAATGAACTTCGTTGGATGACCAACTGCGGTACTTGAGGCGAAGACCACCAGTCATCAAAACGCCGTTTTCCAGACGAAGCTTTCCCTTAATTCCACGAATCTTCGCAAACGCACTTTCGCCCTGCACAAGAAGAGCGACTGACTCACCCATAGTGAGCGCATTGATCACAGCGGGAAAGAACTCTCTACCGATCAACTCTGGGTAAAGGAAAATCACATCGTTGCGTCCCAGAAGAACACGGCGACTCATCCACACGATGTTAATACTTCCCAGTGCCAGAAGATCTTGTAGTAGGCGATCTACTAACTTGTCTCGGATTGCATCGGGGGTGATGATCACCCCCACCAGCTCAGAGCTCGTCATGGGTAATCACCTCCCAGTTTCGATATGTAGTGTTGGAAATGTACGCTAGCAACTAAAACACTCAATGAGAGTTATGTCAATCGCTTATGATATGCTATAGAGGAATATGGGGTTATATGAACCAATTAGCGGTGTTAAGGGATTTTCTCTTAACTCTCGAGTCTCCGGACAAGAATTAACCTATAAAGACAGGAGGGGCTCTATTAAAACAATTATTCGCCCAGGTGGGCATGTACCTAAAACTGGACTCTATTTATGCGATAACATCGGTAAATTTCTGGATAACAAAACTGTGCTTGATCTTGGTACAGGAGAAACAGCCATAATTGCCTTGTTTGCAGCTCTAAAAGGTGCAAAGAATGTGATTGGATCTGATATAAAGAATCAGGTTGTTACTCTCGCCAGAGAGAACGTCATCCACAATAAGATGATCAATAATGTTGAGATAAGATTAAGCGATCTTTTCACACATATACATGAGTCATTCGACGTTATTATAAGTAACCCACCTCAAATGCCTATGTTACATAAAGTAATACACGATTCGGGTGGTGTTAATGGTAGGGAAATAATTGAAAGGATTATCCATGATAGCCCAAGCCATCTTAACCCTGGAGGAAAACTAATTATGCTACTATTTGATTTTCTTGGAGTCGAAGATAACTTTAACAACGAGCCTTCCATATTTGAAGTTATGAATACCCACGGTTTACAACCAAGTTTAGTCGCTAAACAGAAAAGATTTCCATCCGAGAGTGGGCAAACATATAAATCTTTCGCTCACATTAAACAGCTCTTTCCTAAATATAAATTTCAAATGGATAAGAGTGGTAGACCGTTTCACTACATATTTGTAGTTAAAGGGGAGTTACATAAAAAAACTATATAATAAATCTATTGCTATGGTTACCAAAATGATTAAGTCGTCCGAATCGAACTCAAAAAGAATAACCGCTTATATAGTGCTCTGGGATAAAAATAAATTTTTATTAGTGCAAGAAGCCATAGGGAGTATACGTGGTTCATGGGGTCTACCTGGCGGAGGTGTAAATAAAGATGAAACCCCTGAACAAGCAATTTCGAGAGAGACCTTCGAGGAAGTAGGTTATGTTGTAGGGTCAATTGAGAAAATTGGTGTCTATACAGATCCCCAAAGAAATTCTATTCGACATCTATTTAGGGGTGAGATAAAAAGTGGCACATTAACCCTCCACCCAGATGAACTTATATCCGCTAAGTGGTGCACGCACAAAGAAATCAATAATTTAAAACTACGAGGTGAGTGGGTTAACCAAGCCATAGGTATTCCTGTCTCTAAAAACAAACGTTGGGGGTCAATATAACTGAGTTCCAACATCGTCCCACACCTTCAGCCAATTCGAATTAGCGCGATAGAACAATTCTCTCCTTGGATAGAATTTTGCTTATATCCTGCACTACTTTGTCTATCTCTTGGTTGGCATCTATTGGGTGATAGCGTATGTTGAATTCATCAAAAAGAGACAAAATATTTCTTTTAATATTCTCGTAAAAGACAAAAACATCTTCTTTTATACCTAGGGGTACTAATCTATTAGCCCTTTCTTTAAATGTTTCATTACTTATATCCAAGAAAAAGAATAGGGGAGTGTATTTGGAGAATTGTTTTTTAAGTAGAGCCTTATATTCATCAGCAATTAATGGGTTTCGGATCTGGGCATAAGCTATGTTCCCTATATGCCATGTTTCCACAACCGCTACTTGTTCCTCCTGAGATAAGAGAAGGTCGTCTCTCTCTATTTCTCTTCTCATTATCTCTCTATCTAACCATTCAACAGCTTTTGGAGAACTAAAATCAACTGTTTTTATAAGTTCGTTTCCTATCTCCAGATAATATGGGATGCCTAATAAGTGAAGTCTTTCACCAACAGTTGTTTTGCCCGAAGTATGAATTCCTAGCAGACAGACGATTGTGGGCTTTTCCGTATTCAACACAAATTTAGATAAAGCATACACGATCCTCCTCCTAGGCGAAACTTTCTGTGGTCAGCCCATTAAAATCGATGGGATTATCCCACGATAAAGGCGTGCAGTGCACCCGCTATAAATAAACAAATAATTAATTTATCTAGTAAAGATAATCCTCCTTTAAGCTTACCGTGCATTAGAATAACGAGGATGCACTCAATAGCAAGGAACACTGCTCCAGCCAGACTAATTAAGGAGATAAAGCTCCCTACATTAATGAAATAAAGAACAATGGGGACCACCGAGACCACTACCAACGCAAGGACATCATGTAACTTTAGATCATTAGATAGAATATCCTTAATTTCCGTTCCAATAATCAGATACGACGTCCATATTGTAAGTAATCCGAGAATTCCAAGCATGGGCAAAGATAGAAGAGTACCGTTGAATATTCCAGACACTGCATCTGGTGTTACACCAAAAGGAGATAAGCCCATTACACCCACAGCGAATAGAAAGAACAAAACTGCAGGAATTGCTGTACCCAAGATAATAGGTACATTAACTTTTTTCCAATCAAGTCCGGCAGATTTGTAATAGTCTTCCAGGGGTGCGATAGCGGCCCTCCCATAAAGAGCAAAAAGTACTGCTCCATAGGGCAAGAACAATCCCGATAAGCTGTAATCAGAATTAATTGTGGGTATTCCATGGCGCATCCCCAAAAGAAATATAACGAATATAATCACGATCATGGCGATGGATAGAATGGTATCCAAATTTAATAATCTCTTGAGCGAGAAAATAATAGCTAACGAACTAAGAGCCCAAAAAATATAACCGGAAATACCTAAACCACTGGAGCTAATTAAATGCCAAAAACTAGTAGAAAGTATGATGTAAATTGTAAGCGTTAAAAGGAGACCCAAAACAACTGCTACTATTGCCGCCCAGAATCCCAACCAACCTAAATGTTCTTTTGCATAGCTCGCAAATCGATATTTTCCAGAATGTTTGCTAATAATTTCGGCATACGCACGATTAATCTTTATAAAAATTAAAGTAAATAGAACTAAATATATCGAACCTACCAAAAGACCACTTCTGGAAAATAAGTAGGGGAGAGCAAACATTCCGGCTCCTACCGTAAGAGAACCGAGTAATACCGTAGGCAAAATATATTCCTTATATAAAGAAATTACGGATTTCATTTATTTATAGTACTACACAAAAACGAAACACCCCGCACTCCAACGAACGAGCACGGACAGTGTTTCGTTGTTGAGCACGGGGCTCTGTCTATAACCAAATGCTTACCCCAATCGGCTTGGCCTCTACCGCCAATCCAGGCATCTGGCCAAGTTGATGAGGTTTCTGTTCGTAGATGCTGATGCCCGTTACGTTGGGCATGATTGCAAACCGCCCACCGTGGCAACGCATGGCACTTGTCACCACGCTCCCAAGACCAGCACGCTTTGAGACATGGTGGCCAAAGAAGACAGCAGGGACGGACGGAATTGCCCGTTCCTCCTTCTTCCCAAGAAGGACCTGTTGTTCCTGCCAAGTCATGCCGTGACTATGCGGCAGGGCTCCTCTACGAAATAGATACCACCGAGGAGTAACCCTGCCAAATGGGTTGTTTTGAACCCACCCCTCTGTGCCCAAGTATCCGAACATGGGTGGCATCTCCTTGAAATGAAGAAGCTGCCCGGGAAACAAGAAACTCGGCTCCTGAGCCCATTCTTCGAGTGTTTGCTCAGAAAACGGAACTTCCATCACCCACTTGAGCTGAGCACTGGTGTACCGATGGCCGGTAATTTGCTCAACTTCTCCTGGATCAAGGCTGTTTTGCTCACCCACGATCTGGCGAGCTCTGTCAATTTGCGTTTTGGACATAAGCCTCCTGCTATGAACTAAAGGTGCGTTGATCTCCAATAAGAAGATGGGGCATTATGAGTATCTAGTCAATTTGTGGATAAAGTGGGTGAGAAATATCTTACTTTTTGATAGTATTAGTTTATGAAAAACAAAATCATAGGTGAGTTTGTGTCTGAGGAACCTAAGCAATTTAAGTTCAAAATTGGTCGCTATCTAGCCTCGTCTCTTTCTGGTTTTGTGGCTGGAGCAATCTTTGCTAGTATCGTTTGGGTTATCGCTATATATTTCTCCAAGTTCGTTTAGGGATTAGATTTGAATATGAAGAAAATACTCTTACTCTTTGCTATCTTCGTGCTTTTGGCTGTTAGTGCTTTCTTCTTGGGTAGTAAACCGGCACAAAGCCCAGATAGACCAACGAATGAGGAAGTTGTCTGGGAAATGGAAGATAAAACTGATTTTATCAGAAATATTAATATAGCCCCCGGAGAATTTATCGAAAGCCCTTTGGTAATAACAGGAGAGGCAAGGGGATTATGGTATTTCGAAGCTAGCTTTCCAATAACGTTAGTAAATTGGGAAGGTTTACCTATCGCTCAAGGAATTGCTACTGCACAAGGAGAATGGATGACAACAGACTTTGTTCCATTCGAAGCAACTATCCAATTCGCTAAACCAGATTTTGGTGAAAGAGGAACGTTAATCCTTCAAAAAGATAACCCGTCTGGTTTGCCGGAGAACGATGACTCTCTAGCAATACCTATTAGATTCAAATAAGTATTTCTGGTTTCTTACCATCCTTTTGAATACGCTCTAGAACCAATCTATCTCCATCTATTCGTGCTGCCAGTAATTTTGTACGTTTACCGTTTAAAAAGGTATACACTCCAGGTTCTGGATTTAGCGCTCGTATCATTCGCCAAATTTTCAAAGACTTTTCTTTATCTCCCCTTAATGCATCATTTAAATCACTATCCTTCACTAACCCTGCATCTCCTTCAAAAAAGCTTGTGAAGCTAGCCGTACCTTCATCTTGGGAAGTGGGGGTAGTCTTGCCTAAATCAAAATCAGGCAAAATCTTCACTAACAACTGTAAAGAAAGTTCACCTAAATCTTTAATCAGTGTTTCGTAATTTTTATCCTCTATATTTATTTCCCCTTGTTGAAGAACCAGTCCATCATCTACTCCCTTAGCCAACATAAATAAGGTGGTACCAGTGGTTTCTTCTCCAGATAGTATGGCTGATTGAATAGGGGATGGCCCTCTAAATTTTGGCAACAGTGAGGGATGCACTCCTATTATCCCTAACTTAAATTGATCAATTACATCTTGAGGGATGATCTTGGCGTAAGCTGCTACTACGGCAAAATCTGCCTTTGCCGCAAGGGTAGGGGACAAAGCCACTAAATCATTTTTGGTTTCTGGTTGAAACACCTCAATGCCATATTTCAAAGCAACTTCTTTGGTAGGAGGCGCAGTAATAATCTTCTTTCTACCAACAGGCTTGTCTGGATTACACACCAACCCCACTGGGGCAATTCCGGCATCAATTAATCCCTGCAAGATAATACTCGCAAACTCGGGGGTACCAAAGAATATATATTTCATTCTTCCTTTCCTCTTAATTTCAATCGCTTAAATTTACTCATACGATCCACATATAACTTTCCATTGAGATGATCCACCTCATGTTGAAAAATTCGAGCCAACATATCCCAAGCCTTTATTTTTATTTTCTTCCCACTAGAGTTTTCTCCTATCAATAACACCGATGCCGGTCTTTTTACCGTGCCATATTTACCTGGAATACTTAAGCAACCCTCCTCCATCTCTTCTTTCTCCCTGGAAGGATTAGAGATTTTGGGATTGAAAACCGCATAAAATTTTCCATCCCACTCCGCCACGAAGACACTTTCTCCAAGACCAATCTGATTAGCGGCTAATCCGATGCCCTCTGCCTCCTCCATTGTTTTACGCATACGCGCGATCAGTTTTTTAATATCTTCTTGAGAGTATTTATTAAAATCAAACTTCTGCGTTTTTTTACGCAGAAACTTTGCCTGATCTTTATTTTCTAGCTTTAGGACTTTTTCCATCTTTTAAAATTCCCATTTCACCAATTATCTTCATGAAATAGGCTCCCTTATTTTCCACATTTGGCCTTTCCGCCACATCCTTAGCAATTTTCAATAGAGTATCAGCATCGTTGCTTTTAGCAAGCTTCATATACAAGGATCTATGCTCTTCATCCTGAAGGACTTCCGCTATTAAAAGCCCCATTAATTGATGCTCTGAATACACCCTAGATTCACCGGAGCGACGTTTCAATTCATCCATATAAGAACCTTCCTCCATCCCTAAAGCATATCTTTTGCATCCCAGGTTGAAAAGGCACCCTACTACACGTTAGAATTCATTATTAAATGTCTCTTCAGATTGCTAAGGCAAAATTGAAAAAGAGCAGCGCCCTAACTGCTTTTATTGTCTTTCTAGTAGCAATCATTAGTGCCTATGGTTTGGGGTATCAAGCGGGCAGCGCAATTCCTCGAAGTATAACGGTTGAAGAGCTTTCTAACATAGGGCAGCCGGAGAACTCTGAGCCAAAAGTAGATTTCTCTATATTCTGGGAGGTTTGGGACGAGCTTAGGAGCAAACACCCTGATTTTGATAAAGCAGATAAGCAAGCGCTAATCTACGGTGCTGTTAGCGGCCTCACTGACGCATTGGGTGACCCTAATACTATTTTCTTCTCACCAGAGGACTCACAGCGGTTTGGAGAAGATATTAGTGGCCACTTCACTGGTATAGGGGTTGAAGTAGACATGAAAGATGATCAGCTGGTTATAATTTCACCCCTAGCCGGATCTCCAGGAGACCTGGCTGGTCTATTACCAGGAGACATAATTGTTGCTATAGATGGTGTTCCGACAAGCAGTCTTACCCTAGATGAAGCCGTTAAGAAAATACGTGGACCTAGAGGAACTACTGTAGTTTTGACCATTAGATCCAACGGTTATGCCACTAACAAAGACGTATCGATCGTTAGACAAAACATAGAAGTTCCTTCCATAGACAGCGAACTTATGGAAGACAATCTTCTCTATGTAAGAATTTATAATTTTAGCGCCAATACTCCCATGCTCTTCTATGCAGACATGGCCCAGTACGCATTCTCTGATATTGATGGAGTGATTCTTGATTTAAGAAATAACCCTGGAGGATTTTTAGATGTTGGTATCGATGCAGCTGGGTGGTTTGTTGGTAAAGATAAGTTGGTGGTAACCGAACTTTTTAGCTCCGGCGAAAAGCAAGAATTTTTCTCTACTGGCTCTGGAATATTCGATGAAATTCCAATAGTGGTTTTGATAAACAAAGGATCTGCTTCCGCATCTGAAATTCTTGCCGGCGCTATTAGGTATCACAGAGGAGCTAAATTAGTAGGCACACAAACCTTTGGGAAGGGGACTGTTCAACAGCTTGATTATCTAAGTGGCGGGTCAAGCATTAAGGTGACTATAGCCAACTGGCTCCTCCCTGATGGAACGTTAATTGAAGGTTTGGGCATAACACCCGATGTTGTAGTAGAAGAAAATGAAGAGGATATTCTTGACGGGAAAGATACTCAACTAGAAAAGGCCATACAAACCCTCAAAGAAACACTCTAATGAAAGTTCTCTTAATCCAAGATGTAAAAGGTTTGGGCCGACAAGGGGAAATAAAAAATGCTTCAAATGGTTATGCCAGAAATTATTTAATTCCCCAAGGACTAGCGAGAGCTGCAACCGAAGGAGATACCAAAAATATTGCTAAGCAAGTAGAAGAAATAGATACCCACAACAAAGAGCTCTCTGGGATATTAGAAAATTTAAAAAATAAAACCAAAGATAATCCCGTCATGGTGGGCATAGCAGTGGGAAAGAAGGGGGAGATCTTTAACTCGATAAAAGCTTCCGATATAGAGAGCGCCCTATATCTTTATGATAGTGCGATCCCAAAACATTTAGAGGTAGAAATAAAAAAGCCCATCAAGGAATTGGGGCAACATGAGGTTTCTTTAAACTTGGGTGGAGGATTAAGAAGTAGCTTTACTATAGAGGTAACTCCCTCTATTTAGCACCCATCACTTGTACCACTTTGGTAGCGCGCTTTTGACCGTTGTATCTAACCTTACTCTTAGAAACAAATTTAACTACACCTGGGATTGCTGAATAAAGAGTATCGTCTGCACCCCTTCTTACTCCTACACCAGGGATGAATTTAGTGCCTCTTTGACGTATCAAAATCTCACCAGCTTTTACGCTCTGTCCATCTTGGCGCTTAACGCCTAACCTCTTAGCTTCTGATTCCCGAAGGTTCTTTGTTGAACCTCCAGCCTTTGTATGTGCCATTTATAACGCAGGTAGTATGAGTTAAAATAGATAGCATGTCAATCCAAGAATGGCTTAAAAAGAAGGAAATAAAGATGGCTCTGTTAGTCTTCCTTCTTGTGCTTTGTGCCTTTGGTATTGGGTATATTATGGGCCATGACTCCAGTCGTACACCTATAGTTATTGAAAATAATTAGCACAAAACCGCCATTGGGCGGTTTATTGGTTGTAGAAAAGCGAGATGACGGACCGGGATGTACGTAGGTCTAGGGACGTGTTGTTGTTGGCCCTTTGACGATCGGTTGGTAAGTCCGAGAGGGCGCCCTCTGCGTTCGCCCATACGTACAAGCCCGGATCCGCCATGTCGGATGGTCTCAAAACCAAATGCCATCCAAACATTTGAAGAACTGAAGAACTTGAGGTGCAACCGGGGTGACCCTCTGCCTTGGAGTCCCGCGTACGCCTACTCGGGAGAGAAGAGGGCCACTCCCGGCTACACCTCCCTAGGCGCCAAGGGGCAACCGTGGGAATCTTTTTTGTACTCCATAGAACCAAAAGTGTCAAAAGGTTTTGAGACTTTTGATAATTCTACTCGTATCTCAATGCTTCTGTTGGATGCTTTTTTGCAGCACTACGTGCAGGATATATTCCAAAAATTAATCCTACCGCGCCGGTGACACCCAATCCCAAGAAGACAGCCGATATGGGGAAAGTAAATGTCCACGCGCTAGTTAGGAGGCGAGAGAGGACAAATGAAATTAGATAAGAGAGAACTCCTCCCAGCAATATTCCCAATACTCCTCCAATGAGGGTTAGAAATACTGACTCTAATAAAAACTGTTGCATAATATCTTTCGATGTAGCCCCGACTGCCTTACGCAAACCAATTTCTCTTGTGCGTTCAGTTATAGATACAAGCATGATATTCATCACACCAACTCCTCCTACTACCAATGCGATAGCTACTACCGACGAGAGAAAAGCAGTGAGGGCTCCGATAATGGTTTGAATTTGTTGTGCTAGAGCCTGTTGGGTAACCACAAAGAAATCGTCTCTTTCTGGATCATCTATGTTGTGCGCTTCTCGTAAAGTTCTTTCTAGATCTTCAACCACTCTATCTACATATTCTGGACCCGCAGCCTTAACAATAATTTCATGGAAGTGATTGATACCTAATATATAAAGCTGAGCCGTAGAGTAGGGGATAACAACCAACTCATCTATGTTAAAAAATGCTACTTGTCCTTTCTCCTTAAATATTCCAACAATCCTAAATTTTCTGTCCTTTATTTTAATAGATTTCCCCAGTGCATCTCCCTCTCCAAAAAGTTCTTTTTTAACCTTTTGACCAATCACGGCCACACTAGCCCTATCTCTAATTTCAGTTTCGCCAAAAAGAATTCCTGTCTCAGGGAAAGCTTTAAATGACTCTCCCAAGAACTCCGCTGATCCTCCTAAGATAGTAGGCCGATAAGTTTCTCCTTCATAAGAAACACTTCCGGGAACTATCACAATAGGAGCGAATTCAACAGCGTCAGGAACATTTGTCTTTTGGCTAATGAGATTAAGTTCAGCCTCCTTGAGAGAATCATTGAATAGGGTATCTGCGATATCCGTTGGACCACTGGGTTCTCTCCCTGGACGAACCACAACTGTTTCTGCTCCTAAGCCTCCAATTTCTCCAAGGATGAGATTCTCTGCACTGCGACCTATGGCCATCATCATAATGATTGCAGTAATACCAATCAGAATTCCCAGAACAGTTAAAAGAGAACGGGATCTGTTGATCTTTAGTGAGTTTAGGGCAATTTTAGCTCCGTATTTTAAACGCATGCTATTTCGTAATATCTGTTTCTATCTTGCCGTCTCTCATGTGAATGATTCTCTTGGCATACTTTGCTATATCTTCTTCGTGGGTAATTAAAACTATGGTTTTCCCTTGTTTATTAAGTTCCTCGATTATATTCATAACGTCACGACCAGACTTAGTATCCAAATTACCCGTTGGCTCATCGGCAAATATTACTTCCGGCTTACTAACTAAAGCTCTCGCTATTGCTACTCTTTGTTTTTCTCCACCAGAAAGCTTCGATGATCCATGATGAGTTCTGTGAGACAATCCTACAGCTTCGATAGCAGTATTGGCTCTGTCTGTCCATTCAACTTCAGGAATATCAGAGTATATCAACGGCAACTGTACGTTTTCCAAAACAGTAGTGCGAGGCAGCAAATTAAAAGCTTGGAAAACAAAACCGATTTCCTCGTTACGTACTTTAGCAATTTCTTCTTCTCCGTATTGCTCTATGCTCTTTCCGTTAAACTGATAATTGCCACTAGTCTGACGATCTAACAGACCCATAATATGGAGTAGGGTAGACTTACCAGAACCAGAGGGACCCATTATGGCCACAAACTCACCTCTATTTATGTCTAGAGAGACATTATCTAGAGCAACTGTTTCTATGTCCTCATTGATGTAAACTTTTCTGAGGTCTTTAGCTTCAATTAATTTCACGGTCGAGTAGGGGATTAGTCTCTAGAGAAAACGACTACTTGTTCTCCCTCTTCTAAGCCACTGATTATTTCTATGTAACCATCAAAGCTCTTGAGCCCTGTGGACACTTCTTTCTCAACAGTTTTATTACCCACAAGCACTCTAACCAGAGATGTACCATCCCTATCGAATACTGCTCTAATGGGCACTGCAAGAACTCCCTTACTTTCACCAGTAATTATCTCTATATCTGCCGTCATACCGGTTAAAATACGTGTATCCAGCTCCTTGAAGTGTAATAGTGCTTTGTAAGTAGATACTCCATCAATCACGGTTTCTGCCGGATCTACAAATACTAATACTGCTTCAAAGTTTTCTCCTGAGCTGTACGCATCTAGGGTAACTTTTGCTGTGCTACCTACAGTTGTCCTCGATATATCTGCCTCCGCAATATAGGCCTCAATTTCAAATGGCGCATCGGAGATCATCGAAACGATAGGGGAGTTACTAGACACAATCTCTCCTACCTCTGTGTCTACTCTTGTGATAGTTCCAGAAAATGGAGCTTTGATAATGCTTTTCGCTATATCAGCCCAAGCTGCGTCAACCCTAGCCTGTGCTATCTTCACCGCCTCTTCTTGTAATAAAGTTGCGCGCAAAGACTCATTACTAGTAGGAGAAACCAATGTCGCTATTTCTCCTAAGTAATCTTGTTTTGCATCACGCAGTGCGATCACGGTATCGCTAGTTAAACTACGTGCCGTAAACAAGTTTGCTCTCTCAGCATCAACTGCATCTTGATCATCTGCATCATCCGTTTGATAGCCATCAAAAGCATCCACTAAGACATTCAATAGGTCCTGAATATCAGACAATATTTTTTCAGTAGTTGCAGTAAATTCTAAAATATTATCTTTTGTTACTGAATCCACTAAGCTACTTTGCTCATATATATCTTCCTCCAAGTCTTTTTTCATATAGCGAATATCTAATCTCTCACCTAGAGGAACATCGAGGTACACAATGCGCCCAGAGTCAGAAGCAATACCAAAACTTATGCTCGATCCCTCAGCACCCCTAAACATTCCGCTTATTTTGTTATAGACGATATTTTCAGCCGATATATAAGAATCCTCAAGAGTATTTTTTAAATCGGCAAAGGCGCTATCCTGATCAATAGCGCTCGTACCCCTAACTTCTTCGAGGTTAAGCTGCTCTATGGCCAAATTTGCCTTAGCCTCGTTATATCGTGCCCATAAGTCCATGTTGCTGGTTATAATCAATGTTTTTCCAGCCAACACCTTATCTCCAACATTAACTTCAATTGCGGCAATTTTACCTCCTCGCTCTAACCCTAAATCTACTTTTCCTGGGGAGCTTACTTTGCCTGTCACATCCACCAAGCTCACAATATCTCTGCGAATAACGGATTCTATATCATAACCGTCCAACTTATTACCTCCTCCAAAAAGAGAAACCAATACGATAACCGTCAAAAGTACTCCTAATCCAAACCAGACCGGCTTTCTTTTGGCAAAATCTAGAGTTTTTGTGAAAAACGATTGTAATTTTTCAATAAGCTTCATTTGACAACCGCGCCCATTATATGGCTTTAACGTTTAGGATTCAAGCCTCTACATATACCCGATCTTCTTGAGTAGGGGAGAGTGCTCCCATTCCCAAAGCTTCTTGGCCCCAAGGAATGCCTGGTAGTCATCTTGCCAGTAGGGGAATTCCTTTAATTGGATAATACCTTCAACTTCAGACCACTGATGAATACACTTTTTGTAATCCACCGTAGTTACGGGGTAGGGGGGTCTGATCTTTTCTCTCCCTCCCTTTACTCTCCTTGTCGCTCCACATATATAACAACGTTGGTTCTGATCAATACGTAAAATCCAACGCGTCTGCAAAGTTCGAAATTCTTCGAGTAGGGGAGGATAGTAAGCGGCGGTTTGGAGATTATAGTCCCTATATATACCTTGAGAGGTTTTAATATCCATTACCCCGAACTTACCATCGATCAAGGCCATAG
>CAZSWG010000003.1:0-22302 GCA_964610795.1 uncultured Candidatus Saccharibacteria bacterium
TCAAATTTACTATGCCTAATTTCTGTAACCCAATAAAAGTTCCTATAAAAAGAATTGCCACCGGAACAGCAATTTTGAAATCGATCCACCTTACACTATGCTCGGTTTTCTCAATTGATAGTGTGTACCCATGGGGTTTAATCATAGCGCTTAGCTGATCTCCAATCTCTCCAACAGATTGATCCCCAAAATCTCCCTCCACCTCTACTGATAGATTGTTTAATGAAGCTTTTACTTTGGAGACATTAGGTAGTTTTTCTAATTCACTTTCTATAAGAGCCACGCAGGCTTTGCAGTGCATTCCGTTTACGTGAAATATATGTGTCTTCATATCTTTTTAGTTTTTAACCTTAATGAATTACCAACAACTGAAACGCTTGAAAATGCCATTGCTAGTCCAGCAAAAACCGGACTCAAGAGCCAACCGAAGATTGGATAGAACAACCCTCCAGCGAGCGGTATCCCTACAATATTATAGATAAACGCCCAAAAAAGATTCTGCTTGATGCCACGCATAGTGAATTTAGACAATCGGATAGCTTTCACTAATTTCGAAATGTCTCCATGCAAAAGTGTGATACCGGCAGTTTCTATGGCTACGTCTGTCCCCGTTCCCATGGCAATACCAATATCAGCCTGGGCAAGAGCCGGGGCATCATTAATACCGTCTCCAGCCATAGCTACGACAAGACCCTGACTCTGTAACTCTTTTATTTTATTTAACTTATTGTCGGGAAGCACCTCGGACACCACATCATCTATGCCGACCTCCTTAGCAATGGCGAGGGCCGTATTTTTATGATCTCCCGTCAACATAATGGTTTTAATACCAAGCTTATGGAGATTTTTTACTGCCTCAATCGCTTCTGGCTTTATTGCGTCGGCTACCATAACTACCCCAAGTACTTCACTTTTTGTAGTAAAGATAATAGGCGTTTTTCCTTGCATAGTTTCCGCCTCAATTTTCCCTAGATCAAAAGAAAGTCCTAGATCAGAGACCAATTTAGTATTCCCAGCAAAATACTCAGTGCCTTCAATGGTTGCCTTCAACCCCTTACCTTTTATTATCTCGAATCCAGAAACAGGCAAAATAGAAATATCGTTTGTCTTGGCGTATTCAGCAATGGCATATGCTATCGGATGCTCTGACTTACTCTCAAGCGAAGCGAGGATAGAGATAATTTTCTCATCTGATAATTTTGAAACATTTTGTATGTGTACTAACTCTGGTTTACCTTTGGTAATTGTCCCCGTCTTATCTACCACAACGATATTAACTTTATGAAGTTTTTCTAGTGTCGCTGCATCCTTAATTAAAATACCCTCCCGCGCTCCCTTACCCACCCCAACAATAATTGCTGTAGGTGTTGCAAGACCCAAAGCACACGGACATGCGATAACCAATATGCCAACAAGTGATGTGAGCCCATAGGACAATGCAGAAGGGAAACCAAGCGATGGTATCCCGAAGAGAAGCCATGCACCCAGAGTGACAAAAGCCAATACCAACACTATTGGTACAAACACAGCAGATATCTTATCCGCTAACGCTTGAATAGGCGCACGACTTCCCTGCGCCTCCTCAACCATCTTAATAATATGAGCAAGTAATGTCTCTGAACCCACCTTTGTCGCCTTAAATACAAAGGAGCCAGTGGTATTAATTGTGCCTGCAACCACGGTATCACCAATATTTTTCTCAATAGGCATAGGTTCCCCAGTAATCATTGACTCGTCAATGAAGGACGAACCATCGGTTACAGTTCCATCAACGGGAATCCGCTCTCCTGGTTTTACTACAATGAGATCATCGTGGACTACTTCATTAATGGAAACCTCCTGCTCTTTCCCTTCTCGAATGACAATCGCGGTTTTTGCCTGAAGGTTAAGTAATTTTTCTATAGCATCCCCTGTTTTTACCTTTGCTCTCGCCTCCAGATATTTACCCAGTGTAATAAAGGCAATTACGATAATAGTCACATCGTAATACGTGTACTCAACATTAACGTATTGCCTAAGGGGCTCTTCAAAAGCGGTAATAATAAAACTATAAAGAAATGCTACTGATGTACCGATACCGATAAGGGTATCCATATTAGCCTTGCCATAGCGTAGAAAACGGTAGAACCCCAATAGATATGGCCTACCAACTACCAGGAGCATATACACTGCCATCAGTGGCAGAAGATAATTAAAAAAATTCTCGAGGGCTCCTGTTGGTGGGGCAACAAGTTCAAATTGAGCAAGAATATCCCATCCCATAATAAAAATGCTGATAACGGTGAGCGGGATAGCAGAAATAACCTTTGCTCGCATACCGGCAATTTCTTCAAGTTTTTCTTTTTTAGATTGATTAAGACCGAGATGTGCGGCGTGTTCATCGGCTGACATCCCCATCTCTTCGGCTGTAGGCAACATCAAAGAGTACCCAAGGGGCTCGATGTGCTTGGAAAGGGCCTGAGGGCTTATCTTCGAGGAATCAAAGGAAATTTTTGCTTTTTCGGTACCGTAATTAACTTCCACTGATTCCACTCCATCGATTTTCTTGAAAGTTTTTTCTATCATCGATGAACACGAAGCACAATGCATTCCCCTTACCTTAAATATTTGAGGCTCGTTCATTTAATTACTATTTATTTTATCTACTTGCTCAGTTTATTGTAAAACCAAGCGACTGTGTACGTAAGTATGAAACTAACGACAAATGCTTCTATCATTCCTCCAAACAATCCACCGAAAGTTGGGCCGTAAAACATATGTCGTTGCATCATGCTTCGCATAACTTCAGAGTAAAAACCCATGTTCCCAAAACCAGTCAGAGCTAGCATAACTAGAGCCGATGTTATACCCACAGCGTTAGCTAGGGCGAATTCATTAATTTGTTTCATTTATTTATTCGGATATTTTTAAACGACCTTTCTATTACACACTACAGGAACCACCCCCACCTGCACTAACTGGCTCTACTTTAGTGAGTATATCCCTAAACCCGCTGGCGCTGGAATAATCGATACCTAAAACTACCTCTGGATCAATTTGATCCCAAGTAACTCCTTTGCTAGAAAAGTAATTAGCTAGGGTTAAATAGGTATCGGGGAACCAGTAAGAATTGACCCGTAGAGCAACTTCGTACATTTGACTCTCATTAGCGCCTTGTGATGCCAAGAGTTCTAGAAGTCCCAGCATTGCCATACCGTGATTACAATCCGGAAAATAAGTTGAGTTATCGCAGCACGGTCGGTAGATTCCCTTAGATACTCTTTCAATCAATGCCTGCTGTTCATCGGTCAAAGATACAAATTGATGCTGATTATAGTGTTCCACTATTGATCCAGTAGATAGTGTCCATCCTCCAGTGGAAGCAAAATTTTCAAAGCCACCATACTGAGGATCTACCATGGGGCCCCCACTCAAAACGGGGTTCTCGTTGGCTAAGCCAAAAGCCCACAAGAGATTTAGTAATATGTGGGCATTATCACTATTAATTACAAGCTTTTCTTTTGTATCTCCGTAAAGTAATTGTTTCTCTGAACTACTTAGTCCTCCCTGAGATGCATAAATATTTTCAAATTGAGTCTCATCAATCACTCCCCCCTCCACTAATTGTTTTCCTAAACTACCCCACACCACAGGTACCACAAAGCCGTCCTTAGGGATCACTACCCCCTCTAGGTTATCTACGTTAACAAAAGCTTCATCGCTCAATATCTTACGTCCATCTCCAAATCCAAAAATGGTTACTAACGCAAGAATGACTATCCCCCACTGCCAAACCGGTATCCCTATAATATCTTTGTTTACATAATTCATAGAAGTTACCAATTTTTACAACATTCTATTAGTTTTTTGCCGACTTTTTTTAATATCCGTATATTTCTCTCCATGAAAAATATACTTAAGAAAACTACCCACAAAGATAAAAGGATTAAATAAGTTAAGCGTTCTTCTGGAACATCAGCAAGGACAATGTATGTGAGAGCAAATAATGTAAGCAAAAAGGGAAGTTTAAGAATATGATATTTTTTAGGCGTCTTCTGCTCTAAAAGATACATTATGCCAACTGCACTTCCGCCCATGAGGATGCCGATGATTAATGGATCTATATCAAAGCCAAATAACTTTATACCCAGGAGACCCAACCAAGTAGTAGAAACCGCGGCACACAGAGCACATATTTTCAATTTTAGAATAAATCTCAACGCAACATATAGAACAAATAATGTTGTTATTACTATGAGTATGTTGGAGAAAGTTACCATTGAATTATTTGAGCAATAACGGAGGCTATTATCAGCAAAGAAAATGTAACAGCGATTCCTTGGTACGGGATCCGACGCTTAAATAATTTAGTCAGTAAGTTGCTAATTGAAGGGGCTACAAGCATCAGAATGGTTCCTACTGCAACGCCAAATAGAAATAGGTCTATGGTGTACGTATTGTGCCACGGGGTTCCATATTCTCCTCCAAGAGATATGTATAAGGGTCCATAATCTTTAATGAAGGGCATAATCGGAATGATTGTCCCTAGAAAAATGATTAGCGTCAGTATTTGCCTTTGATATCGAATGTATTGTTTCTTAACCAGGGGCGCTAACCACAAACCCAAAGCGAGAGCAAAAGCACCTATCAAAATACCTACCACCACCGACGACACTCCTAGCGATGTCGCTAGTACTGCTAGAGCTCCGGCACCAGCAACGCACAGCGGACAGTGAGCAGACGCTGTCTTAGAAAAAACTAGGGCAAGACCTAACACGAAAGAAAATATTACCTTTTCCATAATTTCTTTAAATAGTTAGGTAGATCTCCCCTTCCGCTCCGCCAAGAGTATAAATTACGAACGGGGCTACCTTGGGACCTGGCATACCTGGCGAGCCAGAAGGCATTCCAGGAAGGGCAATACCTTGTATTTGAGGTTTCTCCGTAAGTAACTTGTTAATTACCTCCAAAGGAACGTGCCCTTCTACAACATATCCTCCGACTTCTGAAGTGTGACAGCTACGGAGCTGTAGAGGAATACCGAAGTCATCTTTAATGTCATTTAGATTATCGACATTGCGTACATCAACCAATATCCCCTCTCCCTTAAGATATGAGGAATACACTTCGCAGCACCCACAAGTAGCAGTTTTATATATAACCATTCCCTGATCTCCTATTAGATCGTTAATTGGGGATTTAGGAGCATTCACATTATTGGTGGTTAAAAATGCTAACCCTAGAAGGCCCGCTATTACTAAACCGACAACCGTTATTTTATTGTTTTTCATATTTTTATTATTTTCTTTTAGCGCGTTTAAAAATTTCGACTATCTCAGCGGTAGCTTTTGCTTCTTGGTTACCCTTCATCTGGTGGATAACGTGTTCTGAAAGATGGTTCTCCAAAAGTAGATCCTCTACCGAAGATAAGGCACTTCTGACAGCGGAGGATTGATTAATAACATCGACGCAGTACTTATCCTCATCCACCATTTTCTGTAACCCTCTTATCTGACCCTCAAGTCTCTTTAAACGATTTTGTATTAATTTCTTATGCTCTGATCGCATGATTTAGAGTATACCCCCACGGGGTATATCGGTCAAGGGCCTATTTTTTATATGTGTATAACTTCAATGCACTAGATTTTCCTATAAATACAGGCTTATCGCCGCTATGTGTAAAAAGACCTTTTCCCATTCGTCTCCACTAGAGCAGGACCGTGAATATACGCGGTGCGCAATAAAGGTCGAGAATCTTAAAGCATTACCTCTCATGAAAAAATACACGCCCTTCGTTGTGCCCTTGGTAATACTCTCACTGTTTATAATGAGCGCTGTTCCTACAGCAGTTCTAGCACGTGAAAACCAAGGAAACCAAGAAACGTCATGTCTGAAAGCGTTTGGACATTTCATAGCACTGGGATGGCTTAAGAAGAATGACGCACCGACCTTACAGGAAGGATGCACATTACCATCCGGTATTGCGAAGCTTCTTGGAATCGAAGATGACGATGACGACGAGGAAGAAGAGGATACAACTGCACCCATAATCAGTGGAATCATTGCTACTGACACTGATACAGAGGTGACCATCAGTTGGATAACTGATGAGATCGCTGACAGTGAACTCTTTGTGAGCGAGACAACGCCCGTCGATGAAGAAGATGGAGACACACTCTCAGATTCTGATGACAGCGATGTTTTGCTGCACGAACTGGAGCTTAATGGCCTCGATCCTGAGACCACTTACTTCGGATTCGTGAGATCAACGGACCCAGCGGGCAACACCGCTACCTCCGATGAGTTCACCTTCACCACAGATGCTGCTCCCGATGAGACCCCCCCGGTCTTAAGTGATATTGCATCTGTTGTTGGAATGACTAGCGCCAACGTCACCTGGGATACTGATGAAGCAGCCACTTCCAAGGTGTTCTACGGTACAGTTACTCCACTCGACGTTAACGCAGTCTCCACCGGCATGGTAGAAAGTGGTTTGCTCGTAACTAACCACGATGTTCTCCTAGTCGGTCTTACTGCTGACACAACCTACTACGTGATCATTGAGTCTGAGGATGCCTCAGGTAACGCAACTCAATCCACTGAGTTTTCGTTTACCACTGATGCTGCCCCCGACATTACTCCCCCAACGATTTCTAACATTATTAGCGTCGTTGGTGATACAACTGCCACAATTAGCTGGGACACCGATGAGGACGCGGATAGCGCCGTCTTCTACAGCACGGTAACACCCGTTGACATTGAAGCAGTCTCTACCGGAGTGGTAGCGGATGCCGTCTTAGAGACATCTCACGAACTCATACTTGAGGATCTAACTGCAGAGACAACTTACTACCTGCTCATTAGATCCAGAGATGCCGAGGACAATACACAGTTCTCCAGTGAATTCTCATTCACTACAGGGGCATAGATTCTCACCCCGAACTTACCCCGGAAAAAACGTCCCACTCGCGGGCGTTTTTTCTTTCTTTACCTTATAAAACGAAAAGCGCTGCCCTGGATGGGTAGCGCTGCTGGTCAAAGACCGTCTTCACTTCAGGATCGCTCCCCCAAGGAGCGACTCCATCCCGTCGGCCAACTGGCCAATGGAGATGAAGAAAGCGATGATGGTTCCAACCATGATGGCGGCGAAGGGAATCGATGATCCCCCTACCGCCTTGAACTTGTAGGCACCGTACAGTAAGACTGGTGCCAATGCGAGGAACAGGGTCGCTTCCATCAGATTCCTTCCATAGCGTACAGGTTGTTTATACCATAAAAAGGGTATAATGTCAATAGTAGCCTGCTTTCCCCCTATTTATCCTTGCCTCTTTTCAATAGAACTCGCCCTGCCTTAGTAAGGGCTTTTTTGCGCAATCGAAGGTTCTTGGAGGTTATCTCCAAGAGCTCGTCATCTTCTATATATTCCAGCGCCTCTTCGAGCGTCATTAATAAAGGAGGCTCTAGGGAGATAGTGCGGTCAGTACCAGAAGATCTCATATTTGATAGTTGTTTCCCCTTGCATACATTAATCTCTATATCTTCTTCTCGAGAGTTCTCTCCCACAATCATTCCTTCATACACTTGTGTACCAGGAGCGATGAATGTTGTGCCCCTGCCTTGAGCCACCTCCAAACCAAAAACGACGGCTTGACCCGATTCTGAAGCAATAAGCACTCCGTTGCGTACTCTCTCTGGTGTGCTCTTGATCGGTGCAAAGTAAAGAAATGTAGAATTTAGAACAAACGATCCACGAGTCTTTTTAAGAAGTAAGTTGCGTAATCCTAGAAGCGTCTTAGTTGGCATTTCATAAATGAATCGCACTCCACCAGCGTGCAAGAATATATCCTTCAAATCCGCCTTACGTTTAGCAAGCTCTGCGGTGATCACCCCGCGGTATTCTTCAGATGTATCAATAACCACCTCCTCAACCGGTTCCATTTCAACTCCATTTTCTATTTTGGTAATAACCTCTGGCTTAGAAACCTCAAGCTCAAAACCCTCCCTGATCATGGTTTCTAAAAGCACTGATAGATGTAACTCCCCTCTTCCTGAAAGTAAAAATCTACCCGCTCCGTCTTTCGACATTCGTAAGCTAACGTTTGTCTCAAGCTCCTTTTCTATACGCTCTTCAATCTGGCGGGATGTTAAAAGTTTTCCATCCTGACTCATAAAAGGAGAAGTATTCGGACCAATAACAATCTTTAAGGTTGGCTCGTTAATGGCAACAAGAGGTAGGGACTCCGGAGCACTTGAATCTGCAATGGTCGTGTTGATATGTGCCTCCGGTATCCCCGTAAGAGCCACGATATCCCCCGCATCGGCTTCCTGTACCTCAATACGCTCAAGACCCTGTGAAACATATACCTTCTCTATGCGAGCACTTTTCTTTTTTCCTTCCTTATCTATCGCAACCACCGCCAAGTTTGGTTTCGCTTTTCCTCTATGAATTCTCCCAACTGCATACTTACCCTTGTAATCGTCATAATCGAGAGCTGTTACAAGCATCTGAAAAGGACCTTCCGGAGAATCTTTCGGCGCTGGAACAAAGGAGACAATAGCTTCGAAGAGTGGTTCGAGTGTCCCCGCAGGCACAGCATCTGGCCCTCCATCTGGAAGCGTAGAAAAAGCTTTCCCCTCACGGCCTACAGCGTACAGTATCTCAAATTCGAGGTGATGATCTTCATGGGCAAGCTCTAGGAATAACCCGTTAACCTCCTCGAGCACTTCTTCAATTCTTCGATCACGCTTATCAATTTTGTTAATAACCACGATGACCTTCAAATCCAACGCAAGAGCCTTTTGTAATACAAATCTTGTCTGAGGCATTGGTCCCTCTTGAGCATCCACTAAAAGTAAACATCCATCTGCCATATGTAGGGTGCGCTCAACTTCTCCTCCGAAATCAGCGTGTCCGGGAGTATCGATAATATTGATCTTGATCCCCTTGTATTCGATAGCTGTATTTTTGGCGAGAATAGTAATCCCCCGCTCTCTTTCAAGCTCATTTGAATCAAGAATTAGATCCTGTTGAAACTCTAGGGAGTTCTCCCTAAAGGTATGTGATTGCTTCAATAGAAAATCTACCAGGGTTGTTTTCCCGTGGTCAACGTGAGCAATAATGGCGATATTTCGAAGATTTCTCATATTTCAGAGCTTTGCGGCTGGTTATAAAATCAACCGCGCCGGTCTAGTATACTCGATCCTCTAGATCCTTGATACACAATATCTGGAATGCCCACTTTGGATGGCTACGCACTACTAGCTGGCTTAGAATTGATATTAAACCCCAGAAGATTACCGGCCTAAAGCGTATCTTAGCAAATTCTTTACGGAGTGGCTTCCAACCATTCATACCGATAACTCGATAGCCTAATTTTTCCATTTCATCGGCAGACCAACCAGATTTATGTTCTTGCCATGGATTACCATCATGAGCTGGCTGAGGAACAAAACCATTGGGCGTAAAAATGATTACTCTGCGACTAGCAACCGACTCCATAACTGCTATAAGTTTTTTACCATCTTCTTTTGTTAAGTGCTCGATTAAATCCGAAGCAAGAGCGCACTCAAATGAATTGGGGCTAAAGTGCTCTCCGGCTTTAATAACATCTAATAAGCGATATTCGTTGTGTATCTTTTCCGCTCTACTTTTTTCTATGTCCGGCTCAAAAAGATCTATACCGACTGTATAAAGACGCGAAGAAAAACTCTGTATCGGAGATGGATAACCGCAACCAAAATCCACCAAGGTCTTGCAATCGCCAATAGCCCCCTTGAGTTCACTAGCATAGGAAAAGGGTAATTTGTTATATAGCCTCTTAACAATTCGCCTAAGTTCTTTTATGTATCGCATTTATTATGAACTAACGGAAGACCATCCATCTTTCCTGAAGACTCGTAGCCCATTTTGGATATTTTCTACATTGGATAGAACTGCCTGTTGAATTATCCCCTCTTCCAACAATCGTTGCTGATTCTCCTCTATTAAAGTTTCCAAGAGTATTGCTTGTTCCATTGTCTTTATGAAAGCATTTGTGTTTCTCTCCTCGTAAAACAGATATAGATAGCTACTATAAGCATCTCTCAACAGGGGTATTTGAGCCTGACCAGATATATCCTTCGCCCCCAATTTAACGAATTTATTTTCCTTATATATCGCCTCTATCATTGATAGCCCACCAAGCTCTCTATCCCAATCATAGGGAGCGATTATTGCCCCGTAGTAATATTGCCCATATAGCGAATCTGGCTCAAGATCCAATATCTCCTTTGCTATGACATGCGCTTCATCTATACGCCCTTGAGATACCAGATTACTCGCCAAATCCAACATTATCGCTTGTCTTCCTGGAACTAATTTTAGTGCTTCACGATAATCAGTTTCCGCTAGTGCGAATAATTCAGGATTTTCAGTTAACCTACCTAAGGCAGTCTCAAAATATCCCAGTGATCGTAACATCCTAGGATCTGGTGGTTCTTTTAATGTTACCTCTCTCGCTAGATCGTGTAATGATAATGTTAATGGTATGGCCTCGACCACTCTGATCCAATTTGGAGCATTGTTTATAAAGCTAAATCGAATTTCTGCCTGAACATAGTTATAGGGTTGAGTTATCTTAGGCAAACTTTCACTAATATTCTCTGCCGATCGTGAACTCCCAGATTTCGTAAACTCTGACAATTGGTAAAAGGGAATAATCGAATGTAGGAATAAGGATAATATCAAACCACCAGTCACTAGTATGGTGAATACTCTAAAGAAAATAAAATTCTTATATTGATCTAAAAACGTACTTTCCCTACCATATTCGCGTTCATAAATTACAAAACCCAAGAAAACAAAGATGGGCACTAGAGTCACTATCGAATCAAAAACAAAAAGATTTTGAACGAAGTAGGCTACTGCAAAAAAGATTATCCCCATAGAGGTTAGATATTCCCCACGCCCTTCCTGGGATAGATGGTCTCCAGACACTACTTTTTTCTTAAAACCGTTAACCAGCAACTTTCCCCATAGAGCTAAGAATAGTAGTAATCCTATTAACCCCTGCATTACTAAAACATCAAGTACTTTGTTATGCGCCCTGTCGTGCCATTCTGGCTCATATTTTAAGAGCCTTGGGTCGAAATTGTTAAAGTAAGCATTTATATAGTTTTCTGGGCCCCATCCGATAAGTAATTTTTGCACCCCCCATACCGATGGATTAACGCTGTTAAGGCTTATACCAGTAGTAACTAGACGCACCCCCGTACCAATATCATTCCCCGATATTATGGCCAGTCGATCAAAACCAGGAACATTTTGCCAAAATGGATTGCTCTTGGTCAGAACGAATGAGGAAATGACAACAAAAATTGCACCCAACAGGAAAAGTCCGACAGCCCTAGTACCAATTGGTTTGCTCCTCAGCTTAAAATTAATTTTTTTGTCATTCGTTATGAAATAAATCATCAAAAATACTATGGCCATAAAAATTCCAACCAGTACACCCCTACTCTCTGTTGCCCCTATCCCCAACAGGGAAAGTGGTATGGCTGCATAAGCCAAAATTCTCCAAAATTTTCCCCTTACATCCGCCAGTATCAAAAGAGCTACAAAAATAGTGAAAAGCAGGTAATCAGCTACGAATATGGGATTACCGATAAAAGAGCCATCGGCCCTAACATTACGGGTGATAAAAAATAAAATTGCATCCACAGCCACCACCAAGCCAACGAACAAGGAGGTTTTCAAAAAAGCCATCCATTCTTTTTTGCGGAAAATCATTAAGGTCCCCACAAGAAACAAAAATAAAAAGAGATACGTTAGCATCCCCTCCCCCCTCTCTACATTACCGAAAAAGGCTCTGTAGGCATTCTCGGCAAACATAGTACTCACGAGACCAGATATGGTGAACAACAGTACCAATATAAAAGTAGGTTTTCTAATAAAGGAAAAATTCAGCCTGTCTTTTATCTCTTGCGTGTTTGAGACAAAAAGAAATATGGTCAAAAACAACCAGAAAAAGGTTATCGCAAAACGTATAAAAACAACCTTCCCAAAAACGTATGGGAACATAACAGACGGAGTTACAACCAAAGGAGTAAGAGTAAGGGCCAAGAGTGGCCAAGTAAGAATCTTATCTATAGAAGCACGCAGCTTAGACATATTACACTAAGATACAACGAAATATTGTGATGTCCTAATCCGATCACACCATAATCAAAACCCCCAGTTGGGGGTTAATAGGCTTATATAAATGAAGCTTACTACTGTAGCTTGGAGTAGGGTTTAAAGATGTCCGTATCAATAGTTCTCTCAAAACATGTTCTTCCCTCTTCGTGATCCCATGACTCATTTGTGCCAAATGGTCCAGGGTATGGATACGAAGATACTGATCCATCCTCTCTATATATAATGGGCTCTATGCCACCCTTAGGGTATTCCACCCAACCCTCAGGCATAGGTAAAGCGAAAGTAGCGCAAAGTTCAAAAGTGAGCTTTCCCTTAACGGAATATTCATATTCTTTTCCACTTTCAAATTCTGGATCACGAGGAATACTGTATCCAACCAACGGATCCTTGAGGTCGTCTAATGTTGCTGGAAGCACTTCCTTTTGTTGCCAATAGGTAACTACTTGGCTTTGAATAGACTGCAAATCTTGAATACGTCTTTCATCAAAACGCATAAGCCTCTGTTGTGCTGGTGAACCAACAGTCATGAATCCAAAGACTATTGCTGTTAAAACAAAAATGCTGGCTACAGCTAAACACATAAGCCTGACCATTCGCTTGCCCTTCTCTCCCCTTAGCTCAAATAGGTAATAGAGTCCAACTAGAAGTGCTACCACCAGTGTCACTATTACTTTCAATATGAAGCGAGTGGTTATCTCTCCCTCAACGAAGTATCGAACGAGAGTTATTAGATCCACCGTGATAGCAATACTCGCAAGAAATACGATCAGGTAGAGCATCCATTTTTTGATAACTAGATCTATACGCCCCAGACTCCCTGCTATTAACTTGGTCCAGAAATATGAAGCTACTAGGAATATTGGAAAAATTACAATCAACGTTGCTAGAGCCCCCCTTACACCAGCAAGCTCGTAAGAGTTATATCCATACTCATAAGTCGCATTTAAAACGTCGGGAAATTTCTTGTTGAGCAGTCCAAACACTAAATTCAAGAATGAGGTAACCGTGGTAATAAGCCACACTAAGATAAACAAAGACACGAAGAAGAACTTCGGACTTAATCTCTGACCTTGTGTTTCCGTAGATTCCATACTCTATACCGTCTGATTATACACTTTTGGACACTTATTATCTATCCCTCACGTCCGCTCCGACCGCCTCGCTAATATGGCTAAATCCATCCCTTTTAAGGAGTCCAATAAGCCCAAGATTTATCTCTCCAGCAAGTTGTGGACCCTTAAAGATCAACCCGGTGATCAACTCAACGAGGGAAGCGCCAAGTCTTATCTTGATATAGGCATCTTTTGCGCTGAAAACACCTCCGCACCCAACAATAACCAATTTGCCTCCAGCATGATGATAGGCCAGTTCAATAAGCTCATTGCTTCTCTCCCACGTAGGCTTGCCACTAAAATTTCCTTTCCCCATGTTACCCATCTCTTCTTTTACTAATAGTGGGTGGTTACGATCCTTCTGAAGATTTCCTAAAACAACTCCCGCTACGGGAAAACGAACAATTACATCTAACATTCCACTCACCGCCTCATTGCTTTCGCTAATAGGCATTTTTATAAAAAGTGGTTTTTTTAACTTCAGCTCTGTTACGGCAGCCAATACCTCTTCAAGATGTGCGGGTGAATAGAATTCAACATTACCGTATAAATTGGGACAACTAATATTCAGTTCGTAATAACTTAGTGATACATCGGATGCCTCTGCCTTTTTGAAAGCAGAAACTACATCGGCGACCGCTTCAGCTTGAGTCATCGGTTCATGTGAATTTGTTTTTCCAATACTTAAACCAACCGGTATCACAAATTTACTGCTTTTATGTTGCTCAATGAAATCGTCTACTCCCCTATTCTTAAATCCCTTGTTAACTAGGAGAGATTGTGATTTTACTAACCTCCCTAATCTTGGAGGAGGATTCCCTTCGTATGGTTTGTTAGTAATCGTGCCAATAGTTTCAAAACCAAATCCGGCACTTGGTAATATTTGAGTTAAACGAGCTTCATAATCAAAGCCGGCAGCCAGTCCAATTGGATTGGGGAAGTTAATACCCGCAACAGATTGCGCGAGTGCAGGATCCTCAACGCGCCAAAAAACTCCTAGAACTTTGCGGACAATCCTGCTCCTACCAAAAGCCTGTCCCAGAAGAAGTAGTCTCTCGTGTATCTTCTCAGAATCCGTCAAAAATAATATTGGCCTCAAAAGACGATAGCCAAAACCGCTCAAACTTATCCCAATACCCTTAAATGTTGTTTTCATAAAGTGATCCCCCAATAAGGTTTACCACTCAGTGGTTTTCCCGTCAAAATGTTCTTCACCATATGCTGTCCGACCAATAACACCCATTTTTAATGGGGTTTTAAACTGATTTTAATTGACCTTGTTTAACGTCGCACCATCCTCAAGAGGAATATAAGTACGCAGGCTCCAACTAGTGAAACAACAAAACTGTATAGGGTGAATCCTCCTACTCCACTTATTCCAAGAAGACCCATTATCCAACCACCGATAACGGCACCCAACATACCAACAATAACGTTCAGTAGTATCCCCTGCTGGGCATCAGTCTTCATTACTAAAGACGCTACCCAACCAACTAATCCTCCGAATACAATCCAAGCTAAAATGTCCATATTGCTATATTTAATTGATTTAGACGACCTTTATTTAATCGATAAATTCAACAAAAGGTAAGCTGTATTTACTGTATGCAAGCTTTTGCTTTAAAGAAATCTATTGCGTTTGGAACTGCACCACCCTTAATTTCAGCTACACGATCTGCTCCTAGGGCAGCAACAAAGCATGCCTCCTGCTCAGCTGTGATGTTCGAAGGTATCGTTGATATATCAATACCAAATGCCTGTAGTGCGCTCTTTTGAGCATCTGACAGAGAAAAACCGCCATCAGCCTGAACGCCAGTACTACTAGTGTTTTCAGAGTTCACTGCGGGACCATTCTGATTGGCAAGGAAAAATCCAATCCCTATTAACACACCGATTAAAGCAACAACACCGAGAACCACAAAAAAGACAATGAGGAATTTCTTCATAGACGCATTATACCATGATTGGCCATCAACCTTGTCGAGTACAGATCAAAAGTGACAAAGGGAATCAAACTATGGCAGTATATTTATAGTTCTTTAAATAACTTCTCTCGCATATTGAGTCACTAAATTTTAGTGATTGAATACGCGAGAGAAAAAGGAGAAAATCTCATGAACTTCAGGATCATGAACGATGGTGCCTGCCGAAAGGTCTACGGCATCATCGTTAGTTCTGGCGGCGCATCGCCCAGCGATTACGCGCTGGAGGGCAGTTTTACCTTCGCTCATACCAGACCATTTCAGGTTCCCAGCGAATTCCCACTGATCGAAAAGCTCGGCTTCGGTGGAGCATTCCGGGTTGATTCGAGCGGCAGAATGTTCGTCGACCGTCACCCAGGAGACATGAACGACGAGCGCCGTCAGATCATCGACGCGATCAACAACGCCCTACATGGCTACGAAGCCATACATGTGGCTATGCAATTCGGCGCGATACCCGAGGAGGCGAGATGATCGCTGCGTGCGGACCCGACGAAGATGATTTCTGCGACGAGACAACTGGTACCTGTGCCGATGATGGCACCGAAGAAGTTGAAGAGATGTGAGCCGGCTCGCATCGGTGTTACTACCGGTGCGAGCTTGCCCTTTTTTAAATATTTGATATCCCCAATCGTAGCTGACGGTGTGGGACGACGTTGGAACCTTATTAATAAACTGAGGGTCTATACTCTCTGGCAAATTTTCTAACTAATTTTATTCTATACCACTGCCATGGTTTGAGATGCCTTTTCCAGTGTCTTGAAAGATATTCTGCATAATTACATGCTCGGCAGGCATATATAAACTTTGACTCAGATCCGTATTGTAAATGGTACTGAACCTTTATGTTTTTATTTATGTATGGTCTACGACAAATGGGACACACTTCTATATCATTCATAAATATTATTGTATCTCTAATTGGCTGACCTCCTCGAGCTGGAATATCAACTATCCTGAGCTATCTTGTCTTTCAGCTCCAGGGCTCGTTTAATTATTCTTTCACCGATCTGACCCCAATCAAAATATTTTCTATAGTCCGCGGGATTGATTAACCTAACCTCTTTAATAGAGCCTGCTGGATCGGAGGTAAATGGTCCATATGGGCGAACAGCGCAGACAAAACGGAGTTGATAAATAAAGCTGTTATCTCGTGGATCAATAACTTTTTGGTATCCAATGGGCAGGGACCCTAAAACCTCCATATTAGATTCCTCCTGTATTTCTCTTTTAAGTGTTTGTTCGAATGTTTCGCCTTTTTCGATTGTCCCACCTATTAGTCCCCAACCTTCTTTCTGACCTCCGAAACCAATAACCATTCTATCTTTATAAAAACACACTCCGTAGGTTTGTTTGCAAAGGGAGTAATCTAGGCCATTGAAGGAATCAGAATCAGAGTATTCAAAGATATATTCCGTCCCATCTTTAGCTTTATAATTTGCGGTTATCACATCCATTGTCTTATCGATGTTCCTCGTGCGCCCGAGATTCATACCCCTCTCGGGCTAGCTCGAATTGGCTGCCGGGCTAGGGCTCGAACCTAGACAAACGGCTTCAAAGGCCGCTGTGCTACCATTACACCACCCGGCAATAGGCTCTCTAGTTATACTCTACCCTGCCCCATTCTTTCAACGAGAATTTGACCTTCTTCTCTATTAAGCGTACAAAATCTTCAAGAAAGGAGGATCGCACCTTGCCAGACACAAACGTATCACCGGAGATGAATGATTCCTCAACGTCACTTCCCCTCGATAAGACGAAGGCGATGTGCAGAGGTCATCATCGTTTGTTTTACGACGTTGATGGCGAAACCAAAGCAGAGCGCGAACGGCGCGAACTGACTGCCAAGGCCTTGTGCAGTATCTGCGAGATCAAGGATGCCTGTCTCGAAGTAGCGCTAGAAAGACCCGAGCCGTATGGCATCTGGGGTGGTCTTACCGAAGAGGACAGAAGACGCATCAGGAGACGCGGATCATGACGACACCCAACAATGCACTAATCGAGCAGCTCTATCTCTCCTGCCCCGTTGGGGTGGGGATAGATGAGAGATCTCCTATCGAGCACGTTCGCGATTGTCCCCACTGCAATCAGCAATATCAGACCACGGTGATCACCGATGAAATTGATCGGAAACTTTCCGGTCAGTAAAGGAGCCCTTATTGTCTATTCTCTAACAAGAATAGAGAGCAAGGGCTCTAGTACTTTTATAAATCATGGTAATATTTTCTAATATGAAAAATAGACAAAAAACTTTCCTCTATTGGGGAATCGCTATATTCGCAGTCGTTAGTGTAATCGGAGGTTTTGTATATTATTCCAATCTACCAGGAGAACTGGATGAATTGGCAAAATGTCTTGGAGATAAAGGTGCTACTTTCTTCGGCGCATATTGGTGTCCTGCGTGTAATCAACAAAAAACCCTGTTTGGGCGTTCTGTCCAATATCTTCCATACGCAGAGTGTTCAGACCCCGGCACAAGAAACCAAAATGAACGCTGTATTGAAGCGGGGATAGAAAGATACCCCACATGGGAATTCGCTAACGGTGAAAGATTAGAGGGAGTACTTACTCCAAGCCAACTAGCAGAGAAAACTAGCTGTCCCCTCCCTTAATAAAGCAAAGACTCGCCCCAAGCGAGTCATTGCACAATATGTATTTAATTCTAAGCGGCGAATACGTAGTCTATGTATTCCCAGAATTTATCGTTCCCTCCAAGTTGTGCGGCACATTCGCTTCCTATAGCCAACGGACGTGCTGAAGGATGAAAGTCTAATGGGAAGTGGCGATATATCCAAGCTACATCACCATCAAAATCTTCCATAATTTGTTGAAGTGTTGGATGAAGAGTTGCACAGAACGGACACTCTAGATCAGAGTATTCAATTATCTTTACCTTTGCATCCAAAGATCCCCTTATGTGGTCGGTCTCACTAACCGGCTCCACTTCCCCGACCTCTGTTTGTGCTTGATCAATGAAAAAATCTATCGCTGCCTGATTGTTGCCACTTAGCGCAGCCTCAATAGCAGTTCTGAATCCCAAAAGTCCAGAGGTTGGATTATCTTCTAGGGGAAAGGCTCCTGAAACCGGAAACATTGTGCCATCTGCAGATACAATCACCGAATACGGAGTTCCCGCTCCTCCCGCCCTTTGAGCGGCGATAGCTTGGTCTTCTACAATCTGGGATGGTCCGTCACTCGCAATACATTTTTCAAAATCACCCTTATCCAACCCAATAGCCTTCGCTACTTCGACTGGCGTGGGTAATCCAGATTCCGCAGGAGCATTGTTCCCTACGTTGTTACTGCTAGATGAACCACCGTTATAAACCATTGCTCCAGCGATAAGTAGCCCCGCAACTACAATGGCCGCTGGTACCATGTATGGGCTTTGTGGTTGATTTTCCATAAGGCCCATTATAACAGATCTTGCCTATGTGTCATCCAAAAAGATATACTGACCATGTAATGCCAAAAGCAATTATATATACAACCCCTACGTGCCAATACTGCAAAATGGCTAAGGCATATTTTCAAGAAAAGGGAGTGGAGTATGAAGAGAAGGATGTCTTAACTGACCTACAAGCTCGCAAAGAGATGATAGAAAAATCTGGCCAGCTTGGTGTACCCGTGATTACTATTGGAAATAATGTGGTTATCGGATTTGATAAACACACCCTAGAACACCTCCTGCAAGAGAAGTAAAAACCTCAGGAAAGTTATTAATATTGACTCTATTCGCAGAGTGTTTTAAACATAAGGTAGCGGAGCGAATGGCGCTCGTATGTATCAGCGGAAGTACGAGCGCTTCGCTTCCCCCGCACCTCACATAGATTTCAAGTATCGCTCTACCGATCCGCAGGGACAGGGACCAGAGAGCGAGCTTCGCCCCACGGCGAAGCCCTATAGTGAACGCAGTTAGGACTAACCCCTGACAAGAAAGGAGGTGATCCGCATCTCGCGAGGCTCTCGAGCCCCGTGGCCATCACCTTCGACTTCGATGAGGCACTGCGTTCACTTAGGTCTAAAGCGACCGTCGGCTTTCGGACGACCAGAGATGGTGCACCATCTCGCACATCGTCCATAGCTCGATCGGGCCGCCAATACGGCCACGTCCGCGACCAGCTATTGCTGGATCACTCATCGACTCTCAGTAGTCGCCCCAGCCTGCCTTCGAGGCACGAACGGGTGGAGATCCACAATAGACTGGTCCGGGCGTGTCCGTGACCAGATTTTCAAACATTCCGATTCCAATTATTTAAATTACATTGCAGTTTAACCTTAGGGAGATAAATGAAAGATAAAAATAACCAGTTGCACTGGGGAGTTTTTGGTGTTGAATCCCTAGCTAAAAAGTACAAAACGCCCCTTTATATATACGACGCTCAGGTCATTCGTGATCGCTTCAGAAGCATTACCAAGCACATAAAGTATCCCTATTTAAAGATCCACTATGCCGTTAAGGCAAATTCAAATCTCGCCATATTACGTCTTCTAAAAAAAGAGGGTGCTAATGTAGAGTGCGTAAGCCAAGGAGCTGTATTACTTGCCCTCAAAGCTGGGTTCAAACCTCACCAGATTATTTACACCTGCAACGGTGCAGAAGAAGAAGAACTACAATTCCTCGCCAAGAATAACATTAGAATTAATATCGACTCCCTAGACCAGTTAGAGATCTGGGGGCACATTGCTCCAGGTTCAAAAGTTGGACTACGCCTCAATCTCGACATTCACTCTGGTAGCCACGCTCATTTACGTACTGGTGGAAAGAAGAGTAAATTTGGCATTCACTTTTCCAAAATAAAAGAGGCTAAGAAGATAGCTGCAAAACATAAATTGCAGATCGTTGGACTTCACCAACACACAGGCACCGACTCCCTAAATCACAAGCCGTATATCCAAGCCATGAAGGCATTAACTCAGATTGCTCAACAGTTTGGCAACCTTGAATACCTAGATTTTGGTAGCGGGCTGTCCATACCATACAAACCAGAACAGTCACCCTTAAATATGCAGGAGTTCGGAAGAGAGTTTGATAAAGTTATAGATAAATTTGTGAAGGAATATGGCAAAGAGGTGCAGGCTATTATGGAACCCGGAAGATATCTAGTGGCTGAATCTGGCACTCTTGTCGCCAGCGTGACTGATGTCAAAGCTAATGGTAGTGGAACTTTTGTCGCTATCAATACTGGCATGGGACACCTTGTGCGCCCCGCTATGTATGGGGCTTATCACAAAATCATTAACGCCAGTTATATGAAGGGGAAAAAGGAGAAAGTAACGGTAGTTGGTAATATTTGCGAAAGTGGTGACACCTTTGGCACCGATAGAGACATCTCCATCCCCCAAGAGGGCGATCTGATAGCTATCCTGGATACTGGCGCCTACGGCTTCACGATGAGTTCTCTGTATAACGCCAGAGTACGCCCGGCAGAAGTATTAATAGATAGCGGAAAAGTCAGCCTAATTAGAAAACGTCAAAAGATAGACGAGGCTCTCCCCTATTTCTAGCTTTCTCCTTCTATCCTAAATCCCTTGAACTTATGTAGTTCAGAATCCTCTTCTGTTTCTACCTCCCTCACCTCAGCCATAGGAGGACCATCGTTACACCAATTAACAAATTCTCCCAAGGCCGCTTCTTCCCCTTCCGCCTCTATGTAAACCGATCCATCTAAATCGTTACGCGCGAAACCCGTGATTCCTAATTCATTCGCCTTTCTAAGGGCAGAGTCTCTAAAGAAAACACCGTGCACTCTACCATGTACGTGTATTTTTATATGTTTCATATCTAACGATTAAGTTTTAGGGCTTTCCAGGCCAGAAATCCAGCGAGGATTACACCCAAACCCGAAACCCATACTGGTATATCAAATTCGCCTATCGTTACTGGCACAGAATAGATTAACCTCCATAGATGGATCAGAAAGACAATGGCGAAGATGAACCCTGTAAAAGCTATATATTCTTTATGTTTCATATTGCATCGATTATTCAGACGACCTTTCCTCTTCATTATAGCGCTTTGGGTGAAAAACTTTTCTATAAAGAAGTATCAAGAGTACCAATACCAGTACCGCCGCCAAAATATATATTAATATGAGTTTCATCGGACCAAATTCAACATACTTTAAGGTTTCTTTTCTCTAGATATCCCTGGTGATACTCTTCAGCTCGATAGAAGGGCTCCGCTTTTTCAACAACCGTTACTACTTCTTTATCATATTTACCTGATTCATTAAGCTCGTTAATAGTTTCTTTGGATAGTTTTTCTTGTTCTGGAGTGTAATAGAAAATAATACTTCGATATTGATTCCCTACATCTAACCCTTGGCGATTCAACTGTGTTGGATCATGAACCTCAAAGAACTTATCCAAAAGTTCCTGATAGCTAACTTTTTTGGGATCGTACTCTAGATACACTACTTCTGCATGTTTTGTTTTACCATTACAAACCTGGATGTATGTAGGATTCTTTACGGTGCCTCCCATAAAACCCACCTCGGTATTCAAAATACCCCCTACATGTTTGAATGCCTCTTCCACTCCCCAGAAACATCCAGCTCCAAATGTTGCCTTCTCCAATTGCTTCATATTATCTATTATCCCCTTCCCCATGAATCTCTCCTCGTTCAAGGCGCGAGAAAAGCTTTTCGATGTTGCTCTGGGCTACATCCTCAAGAGAAAGCCCTAACTCTGCAGAAAGACGCGAGAGGTACCACAAGACATCCCCTAGCTCCTTCTTGATCTCCTGTCTATCTCCATCTGAGACTACTCCCTCTTTGTCTCTTAAAATCTTTTTGATCTTTTCTGCTACTTCTCCTGTCTCTCCCGTAAGGCCAAGAACTGGGTATATAAAATTCTTACCAACGTCTGGGTACTTCGCTGTCTTACTAGATTCAGATTGATATTCTTCAAAAGTCATCTCAGTCTAGTATTAATTTATCGCCATATCTTTCCTCCATTTTTTTCAAATTGGCATTAGCCACGTCTTCTAGCGAGAAATCAAGCTTCGAAGCTATTTTTGATAGATACCAAAGCACATCACCGAGTTCCTTTA
>CAZSWG010000004.1:0-22139 GCA_964610795.1 uncultured Candidatus Saccharibacteria bacterium
CTTCCCTTGCTTGTTGGTTTAAGCCGTCTCCTTTCCAAGTTGGTTCTGTCATAGGTAGTTCCAATCAATCCCTAAAACTGGTGCACCTAGAGGGAATCGAACCCCCATCCCCGGTTCCGAAGACCGATGCTCTATCCGTTGAGCTATAGGTGCCTATTCTAATTTTATCAAATATCAAGCACAAAAACCCTCTAGAATGTTACAATCCTCCCATGTCTGAAACCATCATCAATCTTGTCCATGAATTGCGCCGAGAAGCAAAAATCACCCAAGAAGATTTAGCAGAAGCCGTTGGCGTCTCCCGTCAAACCATCATCGCCATCGAGCGCGGCAACTACACCCCCTCAGTTCTCCTTGCTCTCAAAATCGCCCAACACTTTCACCAACCCCTCGAAAAAGTCTTCCAATTGTCCTAAAATTTGGACATTGGTCATTGGGATTTGATTAGACCTGCCTACCTGCCGGTAGGCAGGGCAGACAAGAATTAAAAATTAGTAATTAGAAATATATCCACATGTCTCGCTTTTTCTCTCCAGAAGCCATCATCTCTCTGCTTATCATCGCCATCACCGGAGTCTTCCTCGTCCCCACCCCTCTGGCCATGCCCAAAAACACCCTCATGCTCCTTATCATCGCCCTCATCACATTATTCTTAGCCTTTGCCAGTATTGTTTGGAAAGAGGGTGGGGGAGACGAGCGCGACAACCTCCACCGCCGGGAGGCCGGCCGCGTTTCCTTTATCGTCGGTTCGGCACTCTTAGTTGCCGGCATCGTTACCGAAGCCACCCGCCACGACATCGATCCCTGGCTCATCTACGCCCTCTCCGGCATGATCCTCTCCAAAATAATATCCCGCTTCGTAAGTGAACGCCGTTCCTGAAGGTCAAACTCGCTCCTAACCCTGTTTCAACTCAATGAATGTAAAGTCCACTTGACATTACTCCACACACTGGTTTATTCTAATGGTGCGAAACAATCCGTCATCCTGAACTCGTTTCGGGATCTGACTGTAAAACACGCAGATTCCAGACAAGGCCTAAATAACTGCCTTTGCTGGAATGACACCAGCCTATCCATATCTTACAAATCAAATCAGAAAGGTTCCTATGTCATCCACCAAATCAAGACAAGGTAACATATTAATCATTGGCCTCATCGTTTTGGCCATCGTCTCCGGGGGGGCGGTGTTTGCCACCACCAGCCTCAAAAAATCCCAAGATTCTGCAATGGACGATACTAAAATGACCGACGACACCGTGACCAAAGATAGTAGTGACGATGCCATGATGGACGACACGGGCGATGTCGTGACCAAGGAATCGTCTGCCAACTACCAACCTTATTCAGAGGCCTCCTACGCTGCCGCCACGAACCAAAAACGCGTCCTTTTCTTCCATGCCACCTGGTGTCCCGACTGTCAAAACATCGACAAACAACTCCAAGCCGACTCCAGTTCAATTCCCGAAGGCGCCATCGTCTTTATCGTCGATTACGACAAAGAAAAAGATCTAAAAGCCAAGTACAATATTACCTATCAACACACCTTCGTCCAAGTTGACACCCAGGGTAATGCCGTTTCCACCTGGAACGACACTACAGCTGACACCATCGCCGAAAATATCAAATAATAACTACGCTAATTTTTCAATTTACAATTTTTCCCCCTTCGCGAACGCTTCGCAGGACGGGCATTCAATTTTCAAGCGTTTGAAAATTCTCAAAAATTGGATCTTGATTAAAAATTGATAATTGAGTCTTGAAAATTACAACCTGTCTCTATGTTAATTCTCATCCTCTTTGCCTTTATCGCCGGCCTCGTTACCATCCTCTCGCCCTGCATTTTTCCCATCCTCCCCGTTATCCTGGGTAGCGCCGACCCAACAGCCGGCAAGAGTAAACCATTAGGTATAGTCGCCGGCTTTATAGGAAGTTTCACCTTCTTTACCCTGTTTCTGGCTACCATCATCCGCGCCACAGGCTTGCCAGCCGACACCCTCCGTTTTGCTTCCGTCATCATCATTGCTGGTTTTGGCATCACCCTGCTCATCCCCAAATTCCAAAGTCTACTAGAAGTTCTTTTTTCACGTCTGTCCAGCTTTATGCCACGCAATAATCCTCAAAACCCAAGTTTTTTGGGTGGTTCCCTGATAGGCTTCTCTCTTGGGCTCATCTGGACACCCTGTGTCGGCCCCATTCTCGCCTCAGTCATCGCCTTGGCTGTCACTGGTTCGGTTTCTAGCACCGCCCTCATCATCACTTTAAGCTACTCCATCGGCACCGCCATCCCCATGTTTATCATCATCTACGGTGGGGGGCAGCTTTTGCAAAAACACCCTTGGCTTGTGCAAAACACGGGCAACATCCAAAAAGCCTTTGGTGTCCTCATGATCGCCACCGCCATCGCCATCTTTTTCAACATAGATAGGAAAATCCAAACCGCCTTCCTCCAAACATTCCCCAACTACGGCACTAGCCTCACCCAAATAGAAGACAACACAGCCGTCCAAAACCAAATTTTAAAACTGAAGGGCAGCTCCACCAACCAAAACACAATCGGCAAACCCAAGGACACAAGTCTAAATCCAGACCTTATGACCGCCCCCGAAATTATCCCTGGCGGCTCCTGGATCAACTCGGACCCCTTAACCCTCAAAAGCCTAAGGGGCAAAGTCGTCCTCGTCGACTTCTGGACATACACTTGCATCAACTGCCAACGCACCCTGCCGTTCATTAAATCTTGGTACGACAAATACAAAGATCAGGGATTTGTCGTTATAGGCGTCCACACACCCGAATTTGCCTTCGAAAAAGACTTGGGTAACGTCCAACAAGCCACCCGCGACTTTGGCCTGACCTATCCAATTGTCCAAGACAACGACTACGCCACCTGGTCTGCCTACAACAACCACTACTGGCCGGCCAAGTACCTAATCGACAAAGAAGGCCACATCCGCTACACTCACTTCGGCGAAGGTGCCTACGACGACACCGAGGCCATGATCCAAAAACTTCTCAAAGAAACCGGCGCCACTGTTGGCCAAACCATCGACAATCCAGACTACCAGCTCGCCGCCCAAACTCCAGAAACATACCTGGGTTACGCCCGCCTCGGCAACCTCCTCTCCCCAGAAAACGTCGTTCCTGGCCAAGCCGTTGATTTCACCACCCCCAACGACCTTCCCTCCAACGCTTTCGCTTTTTCCGGCTCCTGGACTCTCCAACCAGAATTTGCCTCGCCTTCAGCCGGTTCCTCACTAAGTTTTAATTTCACGGCCAAGGATGTTTACCTAGTGATGCGCCCAACCGGGACCGGCACTGGCACCGTCTCTGTTAGCCTGGACGGCCAACCAATCACCGCAGACTCCAAAGGCAGAGACGTTTCGGGTTCACAAGTCACAATCGACAAAGACCGCCTCTATCACTTGGTCCACTTGGCAGAAGCTGCCAACCACACTCTAACTCTCACCTTTTCACCGGGTAATATTGAAGTTTTTGCCTTCACCTTCGGTTAAATCCTCACCCACTACTCATTGCCAAACTGCCATGCATTTTGTAGGATATGCCCAAATGTCCAAGACCGTCGACGAACTGATTGAACACCTGTTCACCAAACTCCGCCTCGAGCGCGCCGCAGCCGAGTCTGCTCCCAAAATGACCCGCAAACCCTGTATCACCATTGCCCGCGACCCTGGTTCAGGCGGCAAACCCCTAGCAGAGGAAGTCGCCCGCAAACTCGGCTTTGACTTCTACGACCGCAAGTTAATCGAAGCCATCGCCAAATCCGCTCGCCAAAGGAAACGCGTCATCGCCAACGTCGACGAACGAATCAGGACCTCGATCGAAGACCTGATCCACGGACTCTTTAACCCCGAATACATCTCCGACACCACCTATATCAACAACCTATCCCAAGTGGTCCTCTCCCTCATCCACCAAGGTAACGCCGTCATCCTCGGTCGGGGCACCAACTTCATCGCCCCCCACAATTCTTGCTTGAGCGCTTTGGTCACCGCCCCCAAAAAAATCCGTATCGAGCGCGCCATCCAGTACGAGCACATCAACCGAGACAAAGCCATCAACACCATCAATAAGATCTCCAAGGAGCGCCGTGACTTTGTCTCCCAATACTTCGGCAAAAACTACGACAATCCCAAGTACTACGATCTGGTGGTCAACACCCGCTACCTAGACATCGACGCTGCCAGTAACTTGATTATCTCCGCTTTCAGAAAAAAGTTTCCCAACCTGGCCGAACGCGCCAAAATCACCCTCCAAAAAACCACACGCTGGTACTAAACACCCACCTCATACCTTTTTCTCAGGATCACTTGGAAATGGCTTCCTCGCAAGCAATTCATTCAAGCCGACTATGGCTATTATAAAATCCGTCGAAAACCTCTGGCCCCAACTCTGTAACTGTCTCTGCAACAAATTCGGTAAAATCCCCGCTGTCAAACCCAAATTTCTTCGCGACCTCATTAACCACGTCTAAGTCTGGTTGATAGCGAGATTGTTCTGACATGTACCCCTCTTAAATTCAACTAATTGTTATCTGTGAGCCCGGATGTCCACCGAAGCTGGATCTTCGCTTCGCTACGAGATTCCCTCTTTCGTACCAGACATTGCACCATCGGCTTATTCAGCCGTATTGCGATCTGGTTACTCCAGCGGGCAAGACAAACCAGAAGTGTCAAATCCAATACCAAACTCACAAACAACCGGCATTTTAGCCGGATTTTTGTGAGCCCGGATGGATTCGAACCATCGACACGTTGCTTAAGAGGCAACTGCTCTGCCACTGAGCTACGGGCCCGCGTATAGCTCACTCACGTTCGCACGCGGCAAGCCAATGTTTAATCTGCTTCTTAATAAAGTTTCTACCTGCTCCACTTTTCAAAAATTTCTCTCTTGAGGTTGCGTCTTTTTGGTTTAAGTAAGCCTCAAAATATATTAACTTCCAAGGCTTCTTTCTTTTTGTGTAGTAAACCAAACCACTATTATGCTTAACCAATCTTCTAAAAGGTGAATCTGGAGTAAATCCTATGTACCAAGATAAATCCAGTTCACTTCGAAGAATGTAAACATAAAACATAGTTTACCGTCGTGGCTTGCTCCGTGGCAAAGACATTGTAAAGGTTTACCACGTGCCAGCTAGCTGGCTATACGTGGTGCCAGGGTGAGGAATCGAACCTCAATCTGATGTTTTTCAGACACCCGCCGTGACCGACTTGGCTACCCTGGCTAAAACTCATCAACCTGCAACTTATGTGGATCCGAGAGGACTCGAACCTCTGACCCTTCGGATGTAAACCGAATGCTCTAACCAACTGAGCTACGGATCCTCTCTGTCACGTGGTGCGGAAGACGATTCTTATTTTGAACCATTCTTCCCCCTACTTGCTCATTTTACCAGGCTAATGGAGGCGTATCAAGCTTGCGAGAAGGAGGAAGACAATGTTTAGTTCCTCCCTGCACGATGAAAAAACATTTTATAGAGCATTTCTCGCCGATTTAGTGGATTGCCAAGAGGAAGTAATTATTGAAAGTCCATTTATCACAACCGAGAGAATGAAAACTTTATGGCCGAGCCTCCGTAAACTTGTAGCAAAAGATGTAAGAGTTTACATAATGACCCGAGATCCCCTCGAGCATACAAATGGGTATGAAGAACAGTCTGAGTTGGAAATTCAGGCCTTAGAGGCTGAGGGAATTCAGGTTTTACTCTGTACAGGAAATCACCATCGAAAATTGGCTATCTTGGATCGAAGAATACTCTGGGAAGGTAGCTTGAATATCCTATCGCAAACGAAAAGCAGAGAATTTATGCGCCGCCTTGAGGGCGGCGGCTTCGCCGTAGATTTATTTAATTTTATTGGATACAAACGGTACTTATAGCACTGAGCTTGGCTAATCGGCTATAATATGTTCGATGATCCAAAAACTTGACGACGCTAAACCAACTTTAACCTCTTTGCCCTGGAAAGAAGTGTTGGAACTGGTCGAGTCAGAACAACTTACAGCAATTCCGACAGAAACACTTGAATTTGCTGTCGAGGAAAATAATTACCAATTTTTAGTTGAATCAGCTCTGAAAAGCTTAGAAACATCTGATCCTGAAAAAGCTAACTTGGAATATGCAGCAAAACTGGCAGATAAAATGAAAGAGATTGCTTCAAGAGTACTGGCAGAGAGAATTCAGACTAATCAATAGTGATTTTAAGCTTGAGGACTTTGGCGATACTTTTAATCTTTTCAAAGGATGGATTAACCTCACCACGTTCGATCATAGCAAAGTAATTGACTGTCATTCCAGCTTTTTTCGCAGCTTGAGCTTGAGTAAGTTCAAGCACTCCTCTGGCTTCTTTTACTCGTTCACCAAAGGCTTTTTTGGCCTTTTTTTCACTATTCATATATTTATTATACTATCTCTCATTTTTAAAACTCAATCATTCAACCTTATTCGGATTAAAAAGGTATCGTATCTTCATCTTTCACATTACCATCATTGGGTAATTCTTCGCTAATTCCCACAATTCTTTTCGCTCTACTTAAAACATGATCGTAGCTCATAATTGTTAGGTTGTGGTAGCTAGAGTTCAGAATCCTATAAGCTTCGCACTGGTCTTTGTTCCAACTGTCTGATCTACCGAATATAAGAATGCACCTTGGTTTTATAGTTTTAATTTGACCAACACGTTCGAGAAATTTGACACTATTAGCTTCTCGTTCAACCTCATAAATATATTTTGTTGCTTGAGTTATGGCTTTAATAAGTTCTTGGGAGGGAATACAATTTCCATGGTCAAGGGATTGCGACCAAAACTGCAAATTGCCCTCTGGCCTTTTTATTTCGATAATATCTAAGAACCCATCATAAGCCTGCATTAAGTAATCCGTAATGTTCGCAGTGTCAATTTCTCTTTCATCAAGTATTCTTACGAATTCACTTCCTAACACCCATTCATTTCTCGTAAACCAATCTTGCCATTCTTGCTCAACTACATTTCCACCTAGCATTCGCTCAAAATCCTTAACAGCTTCAATCCGTTTTTGATTCTGAATTCCAGCAATTAAATCGTCTGGAAGAATGTCATTTTCAGCTATAAAATTTAAAATTTGTTGTTTGTCTGGATTATTGAAAATAGCCCGTAAATGTTCAACACTTTTCTGATCAAACTTTTCATCAATGGGAATAAACTTTTTTACTCCTTGCTTAAAAGGTTCATAATTCTCTGATAAAAATTCAATTAATTTACTAAATTCTTCATTATCAAGTGTTAATTCGCTTTTGGGATTTGTTGATTCAAGACTTTCTGACGAAAAACCGTCCTTATTGTATCTGCCAACCTTCAAACAAATGTCTTCCTGATCAGAGGATTTGTGATGAATTTTCCAGAAAGCGACTCTCGTAACAGTTTTTGTTTTTTCTTTAAGTAATCCAAAAAGATACTCTATGCCATTTTCAGTTTTTTTGATTGTTGCCATATTTAAGGTGATTTTATCAACTGTAAAGATAAAACGATAGTTAAAGTTATTTCTGAGTCTCCTGTTTCAAAAACACCATCGGGTTCACTGGTATCCCAAATACATTCACCTGAAAGTGCAGATGTACTCCAGTAGCCCAGCCAGTACTGCCTTGAGAACCTATGACGTCCCCTGGCTTTACTTCCTGACCTTTATACACAAACATTTTGTCTAAGTGAGCGTAAATAGAAGTAATGTTGTTTCCGTTATCTATCATGACGTGCTTGCCATATCCCCAGGAAATCTCTCCTGCATAAATGACCTTCCCAGGCATAAATGGCGTAACAGGATCACCACGTTTACCAGCAATATCTAAACCTGTGTGGATAGGTTGAAAAATGCTTGACTGGCCGAACTCAAGCGTGATCACTCCTGTAGCTGGCCAAGTAAATGGTCCACTTACTGTTGCGTACACCGACCCATCCAAAGGATTTTTCAGTTCCACAACTTGGCTTGTTTCGTCCACTTCTACCAGCGTGTCTGAAATAATATTAATTCCAGTCTGGGTAAGAACGATTACGGCAATAATGGGAAGCATTAGAACTACCAAGAAAGCACTTGCCACATACATCAGCTCACGGCGATACGAGAAGATGTTCCAAACAAGAAAAAGGTTCATGGAGTTTGATACAGCTCTCTGGGATCTGTGGTAATGAGTGGGTGTTCTTTCTCTGAAGCCACGATCTTGATTGCTACATGATTTTGATCTGCAATAATAAGAGCTTCCCCTTTTTCACAGGTCAATAAAAACTTTTCTTCATACTCACTCAGCTTGAATTCCTTAGCCACGCCCTTAATGGTCGTAGTATCTTGCCTCATTAGAATTCGCAGTGAAGCTTGGGACGCAATCGCTCTGCCGTACTGGTTATTTAAAAAATCATTTGCCTGTTGGGAAATGATACTGACTCCAAGATAGTATTTTCTGGCGCGTCTGGTGAGTCCTGAAATAAACCGAGCACTTTCTTCATGCTCAAGAAGCAACCAACCCTCATCTATCACTAGCAATCGTTTCTGTGGCTCTTTCTTCACTTGGTTGTACACAAAGTTAGCAACGATAATGAGCATGATCTGTCTAATTGATTCGGGTAGGTCTTTAATATCGAACACAACCAGACGGTTATTCAGCTCTAAGTTGGTCTGGCTATCAAAAACGGTAGACAATGAGCCTTTGACAAATTTTTCAAGTCGGGTAGCCAGTTTTGTCTGCTTCTCGGTTTTTAGTGTTTTATACAAATCCTTGAGAAGCGGATACGTTGTAACTTTTTTGTTAGTCCCATGTAAGGTATAACCAAAATCTCTGTAAGTTTTAATAATGGCTTTATCTAAAACAGCTTTTTCCTGAGGAGATAAACCCTCTACCATCAGAGAGATCACTTCTGTTAAATCCTGAATGTGTTCAGCTAGACTATTACTCTCACCATAAGAACTAAGAGAAAAATCAAAAGGGTTAATCTTTTCCTGAGATTTAGCAGAAAGTTTTATATATGTGCCATTTAAACTAGCACAGAGCTGTTGATACTCCCTTTCAGGATCAACCACAATCACTTTAGTTTTTTGAATGAGTTGTCGTAGTATCTCTACTTTTGCAGCATAACTTTTACCGCTTCCAGATTGAGCAAATGTAATACTATTGGCATTGTGCAAAGAAAAGCGATCAACGATTACTAAAGAATTGTTCGATTTGTTAATCCCATACAAAATACCAGATTCCTGAACAAGCTCCGAAGAAGTAAACGGAAAAGTCAGAGCAGTTGATGAACTATCTAAATTTCGTTTCTGTGCCAGTTGATTTTCGCCTCTTGGTAAGATCGATTGCAAACCTTCCAGTTGTTGAAAACCAGCAATCTTGGTATAAAAAAGCCTGGTTGCGAGAGCAGTGTCAAGCAATGTGGTTATCTTGTTTAATTCAGCAAGTGAATCAGCAATGATCGTAATATAGATGGATACCTGAAATAACTTCTCTTGACCTCGTAAGATCCTGTCTTTTAAGGTTATAGCAGATTCCAGGGGATCTAAGATCTCGGAACCAATAATTCTGCCTTGTTGCTGCATGGTTCTGCGAGTTGACTCGAGTTCTGTAATTTTTCGAGTGAGTTTAGGCAAAGCAAGTAACGGATCGACCTGCTCAATGTGGTAGGAGATATCGACATTGTGATTAAAGTTAGTCAGCATAGATAACCAACCAGTAGAAGCAATATAGGGGTAGCCAGAAACAAAGATTGTTCGGATAAACTTATCATCCAGTTCGATGTAGCTGGAATGCTCCTGTAAGCTGGCGTAGGAAATGAGATCGACCTGATCTTGCTCACCAAAAGCCAGCTCAACCCGCTTGTTTTTATCCTGCCGTTTCTTAAGCCAGGATTTATACATTTTTCTGATGGTTTTGTGTGTATTAGAGAATATCTGCATGGCGGTAAATTGCCTCAAATGTTTTATGAGTTAATGGCTGAGATTTTAGTTTTGATGGGTTGTAGAAACTGTAAAATAGATCAAGAATTTCTAAGTTTCCCAGTTGGCGAGTTTTCATTCCCAGTCGTTCCAAACCTTTCGTCACAATGTCCTGATTAAGTCGGAGTTGTTCTTTGATAACAGAAAAATCTCTGCTAACTTCTCCAGAAGTGGAAATAACAATATAGAATTTGCGAGTCAGTATCTTGTTTCCCGACACTAGTTTTTTGATGAATTGACCGTATTCTTTTAAATGAGTTTTATAGACTTCATTGGTTTCATGGTTGTTATGAGCCATGAAATCTTCCAGATAGCTATCAATATCCAGTTCCCGAGTGCGAATGAGAATTTGTACAGAACACGGCAATCCATTCAAGAAATTCTGAAAGGTGTCGATCATCTGGTCTTGTTCTTCTTCACTTTTCAGCTCAAAGTTGACTGCTGACGTTTCTAGGATCACTCGGTATTTATTCCCAAGCAAAATCAACACCCCATCTTTTACTTCTTTGATGTTAATTTGGTGTCTGGCTGAGGCTTTCTTCTTGAATTTCATCATATATTTTTGACCACTAATAAGCCTTTTCTGGTAAATCTCACCTGTACATCTGTTTCTCGTAATAAGGATTCATAGTCAAATTCTGCAACTTCGTCATTTTCTTTATTCTTGGCAATTGTTTTAGCTGGTGTATGAGCTTTTCTTTTGACTGAAATAGGTGCAAAATCTCTAGCAAACAAAGTGTTTTTGTTAAATACAAATAGATGAGGTCGCACAAAATACGTTGTTAGTAACACTATCCAATTGAGTATGAGTCTGCCTTTAATGCGTTGTGCGAGTACAACAAAAATCAGTGAAACAATACCCATTAAGGGAATCTTGTAGAGAGTGAATGAGAGCTTCTCGGGTAGCACTGCATAAATAGCAGTAGAAAACAGTACTGGCAATATAAGTAAAATAATCTGGGTTAAAGTGAGGTTCCCAGCAATCGTATCTTCTACCGTAGTCACTTGAGCTGGAATGACGGTGGTTCTCATGCTGCTACCACCTTCCTTAGAGTTTTAACCGTTCTTGGTTTAGTAGCAGTTGCAGAATCTGTCTGTTTACTGCTGATCACATTCATCACCTGACCACCCATTTTCTTAATCAGCGTTCGACCAGAGTTGTAGAACATCAGCTGAATCATGAAGGACTGAGTTTTGAGAAGCGTGAGTAACATTCCGACACCAATTAAGATAGAAATAAGTGGATTAGTTCCGACTTGTTCAGGCAAAGTTAGAAAAGCCGCTGCCAGTTGAATCACGACTACATGAATAAACAACGAAAAAATCGTTGTTAGGTAGGTTCTGACAGAAATCTCAGCAAAATCAGAAAACTTAGGTAACGCCCACAGCAGGAAAATGAGTGGCGAGAGAACTGCACCAACAGCGAGAGTAATCAAGCGAGTGATATAGAACAAAAGTAAAACTACCGATAAAATGACAAACAAAAGCATGAAGATCAGTGTAATAAAAGCAATTTGCTCCAGTGACAATGAGGCGGGATCAAAGGCATTAGCGATCCAGGCTTGGTTTAGTCCACCAGTAGCATTTAAAACGGCACTGATGAGCGTATTAACCAGCTTCACAGTCCAATCAATGATAAAAATGGAAGTATTGGCTCCTAAGAAAGCGAGTCCGATCCTAGGTAGTTGTTGTCTGAGTTCTAATTCCTCAAAGCCAAAAGTGGAAGCACTCATAAATTGGAAACCAAGGATGGCAATGAGCAAGGCAAATAAAGCATCGGTAATACCGACAATCACCAGCCAGAAATTAAAGACTACTGAGTTTGTCGCCAAAGGGGGCGTTGCAGTAAGAAACCCAAGAATAGCGTCAGTAATGGGTTTAGTCGCACTCTGAATAATGTTTTGCAGGAGTGACCCAATCGCATCTAACAATACTTGTGTTAGACCACCTTCTGGAGCAACTGGCTCGATGGCAGTGAGAGCAAGCTGAGAACTGGTGACATTAATACTCGGAGTTGTTAATGCGCCGTGGAAAAGTGAAATCAAGGTGTTAGCAGACAGAACCAATACCAAGCCAACAACGGCATTGCGAATTGTCTTTTTAGCTGCTTCTAAAGCCTCTGGCTTACCAGAGGAAGTAATGTAAAGGTAACCACCGACAACTAATACTAGTGAAGCAACGAGCGAAGCAAGCAAGGTCAGAGTGTTAAGTGCGTTTAGGGTAAAGGAAGCAACATCGGGATTCATGGGAGTTTAACTCCCAAATGCACTTTTGGCCAATTGGGTGACAATGTTAGTAATGACAAATGCAGCTAAACAAATAGTCAGACCGACGGCAGAGTATTTAATAGTTTTCTTAGCATTTTCAAGTGACTCAGGATTACCAGAGCTGGTAATATAGGAAACTCCACCCCAAACAAAAAAAGCTGAAGCCAATGATCCTGCCAGGATCACTAAGATTTGAACAATGTTAGTAATAAAATTCTGGATTTTAGAGACATCAGCAGATTGAGCAAAAACAGGTGAGGCCACAACTAGAGAAGTAATCAAAAGTGATTGTAAAACGATAAGTTTTTTCATAGGCTGCCTTTTTTGAAATTCACTCGGGGCAGCGAATGATCGTTAATATCTCGAAGTATATCAATTACTTGAGAAAAGCGCAAATTTAGTGTATGGGATGAGTAATAAAAGATTTTGCTGAGAGCGTTATAATAAAAATATTGATCATGAAAAAACATTCTCGTTATAACATTTTGATTCTGATTTCATTTGTACTAGTGCTAATACTAGCCAGCCTACTTTTATTAAAACAATCTGGAATGAGTTTGGTAACTCTAGATTTAAACAAACCAAGCGACGAAAGTTTTCAAGCTCCAGGAAAAGACTGGCAGACTGAAAAGAAAGTTGAGGATTACTTTGTTGAACATTTACGGATGACTCCGCAAGAGGCACAAGCGATCAGATCAAAGCCAGGAGTTGATGGAAAAGTAATGCTCAGACTAAGGGAAAGTACAACTTTAGAGGGCTTATTGAGCAATCTTCAGTACTATGGTTTTGTGAGGGACAAAGAAACCTTACGCTATGCGCTCGAGTACACGACTGATACACATACAGGAAAAGCTAATCCGCTCAAAGTTGGCGAAAATACAATTGATACTTGGTCATATTACCGAATCTCTGAAGATATGACTGCATGGGAGATTGCTGATGAACTATTGAACCACCCAACGTATTTTAGTTTTGATGAATATAACTATATGTTCATGCCATAGAACTTTTTACTAGAAACCAATCCCTGCTCTCCATTGACGTGCCATTTCCCAGTATCCAGATACAGAAGGATGCACATTATCTCCCCCGTCCCAGCTATCCAGCCAAGTTGTTTCGTTCATACCAAGCGTCGCCCAAGAGCGCGTGGATAAAATGTTATCAATCCAACCATTTAGAGTTGAACAATTCGCTACTTGAGACCCCCTCCATACCTTAGCAACATAAATAAATGCATTAGGCCATTTAGTGTGAAGTTGATCTAGGATGCTACCATAATTGGATTCAAAAGTTGACTGTGAAGGCATTGAAACCGAATCATTAACACCAAGATCTACAAATACATATGTTGGTACGATATTGGATCCTACGGTTGTCAAAGCTGTTGCTAATCCAGACTGAGCATTAGCAACTGTCCATCCTGCCGTTGCATGAGTGAAACCAACAAGCCACTTATTGCTTGTATGTCCCTCAAGTAGGGTAATTAGAGGAAATTGCCAATTGCTGGAAGGTGAAGCACATTTGCTATCACCTACCGCAGCAATATATTTAGTACCGATAACGTTTTTTAAAATCATGTAAAGCTCGCACAAATAAGATTAGTAAGAGTACAGTTGCTGGGTTTGATCGAGATTAGTCCACTACTGCTTGCATCCAATAAAGTCTGTGCTGCCGCAGAAAGTGATGAATCATAAAATGACGATCCACCCCAAACTTTAAATCGATTTCCAGAGGTAGTAACAAATTGTTCAGGTGCTGACCATTGAATGATAATTCGTGATCCACTAGTAATTACTCCATTACCAAAAATTACTTTTTCTGTAGTTTGCACTCCACCCACGCGCTTATAGAGGCTTACTGCACCAGCTGGAGAAATTACAAGGAATAGTCTATTATCATCATCTTGTCTCGCAAATGAAATATAAGTATCAGCATTTGTAGATCTTGTAGTTACTGTTACCTCAAAATAAAAGGAGCTTAGTGGATGACTAAATGGGTCGCCTTGGGCTGGTGTTGTGAGCTGTGATGTAACGGCTGGTAATGTTACATCATATACATAAATAGAATCATAGTTAGAAGTTTGACCAAGAATAGCTGGCCAAAGAATAGCGTCATTTCCAGAAGGATAGCGCCAACAGCGAAATTCATTTGTCCCATGACGACAATAATGCCATGCTCCAGTACTTTCAAGCACTATTATATGAGTTGGATCACCAGTAGTTAAAGCTTGTTGATATTCGGTTCCTGCATCAATTACGCTGCGTTCTTTTGCTCCATACAAAAGGCTTGACGTAGCTAAAGTTATACTATTACTCCATCCGACCCAAGGAGAACCTTGGGCACTTATCACTAATGCTCTCCCATTAACCCTACTGAAACCATTGCTATCTGCTTGCCTCCAATAGTAAGAAGGATCAAGATCTCCTACAACAGAGGGTATTCTTAACTGACCGCCTGCAATACTAGCATCATTATTACTATCTGTAACTTTTACTAAAGATCCTGGCCCTGGGGTAGCAATTCGAGTAGATGGCAGTGGGGCACTAACCGCAGTGAGAAATCTATCGCGCAGTAGGTAACGCACATATTTCTGATTAAAACCAGACGGAAACTGTGTTTGAATAGGCATAGATTAACTAAAATTTCCCTGAAAAGAACCATAAAGACTTGTTCCATCGGACAGAAAAGCGATGACATCAACAGCGTTAGCGGAAGTGCTAAGAACAGGATCAGCTCCGTCTGCAAATTTATAAGCACTGCCAAAACTTAATGTTCTACTTCCCGTACCATCTTGTTTTACGATCAAAATGTAAGATGCACCATTGACCAAATTAGTCGGATTAGCCAATGCTCTATTATCAGTTAGTGTAACTGTTGCCATTGCACCCAGTGATAAGTCCCAAGTAATAGAAGCTGCATCAGTCAGAGTTTGAGTTGTGAAAAGTGTAGCAGGAGTCACGGCACGTGTTGTATCAGTTCCAGTATTGACCTCAGCAGCCGTGGCAAGTTCAACAACCCCTTTATAGGTTGCCGAGGCCTCTTTATTTGTCCCCCCGGCATTATGATCGACTTCAAGAAATGTATTGAGGATTGTTCCCCAGTTCCCATCATCTCCACCTGGTGTTGGTAAATTTGCCATATATTTTCCTTGTTATCCTCCGTAAGAACCAGAACCAAAGCCATTTTTTGCCTTTGTGTTTCTAGTTACTAAATGAGGATCGGAGAGTGTTTTTAATAACCCTGAAATACCAGTAATTGCAAAGAGTAGGAGACCCAGATGCAATAGAAACTCTTTACGGGTTAATTTTTTCTCAAGAAGTTTTTTAAAGGAGATATTGCTATACGCTATCGCTGGTTGCTGGTTGCTGGTTGCTGGTTGCTGGTTGCTGGTTGCTTTCACATTATAATGTTAGAGGTATTTTGATGTAAAGTCAATATGCGCGCAAGCAGTTTAGTTACCTTAAGATATATGTAGAAGCTACGATACTACTTGATTATTTGCGAGTACCGTACTAGTACCATTGTCTAGAATGGCTGCTGTAGTTATATTACCCATCACCACTGCACCAGTTCCACTGATAATGCGAATTGTATTGTTTCCAAATGTACCGCGCACGTAATTGCTTAGAACTACGGTACCGGTTGCTGGTGTAGAAATAAGTATTCCATAATTTGCATGTGCCGAGATGCCATAAACGTTGTTACCGATGATCTGAAGATTATAAGCACCACCACCGATACCTTGCCAGTTTGATGAGCTTACTGATGTACTTTCTACGTAATTATTCGAAATAACACACCCCGGTATAGCACCTGAGAGGGAATTATATATTCCATGATTGAGTTGTCCTCTACATGTATTACCAGTAACTTTAATACCTACGGAAGAAGAACAGCCCAACTGAATTCCTTCCGCTCCTTCTAAAATTGTGTTACCCATAATATTTATTGCAGAATTGCCTGAATTTAGTAGTACTATACCGGCTCTTGTTGTATTACTGGTGTTGTCAATAGTATTGCCGATTAAATCGAGCAATATTACATTTGACTGGATACTGACTTGTCCAGTGGTGATGTAATTGTTATTAGCTTTTACACCTGTGATACCTACAAATGTCAGGTCACCCGTAATTATCTGGTTATTGTTGAATTGGATTGCTTTCTCACTGTCACCAGTGGCAGTTATTTTGACAGAGCAACTATTGATTTGATTCTCACTCATATTCACTAGCCCAGTGGTAATTGCTGCAAGTTCGATTCCATTTGTGGTACAGTCGTAAATTCGATTACCAGTTATCACCAGATTTGAGCAACTTCCTGAAACGTATATTCCATAACCGCAATCACGAATAACATTATTACTAAAAGTATTGTGGCTAGCTGAAGAATCTGAGAATCCAATTCCAGCAACTGAACTACCACTGAGGTAACAATCGGTGATAATAGTATCTGTAAAGGCTGTTGAAGACGAAATACAACCTCCTGCATGTCCGATACTCGTGTCTAAATTTGCATTAATAACGTGTAGCCCATCAATTTTAGGATTAGTAGCAGCACTTAAGTGCACGCCATTGCCATCAGCGTCTAAGACCCACCCGCCTTTTATGGAGTTATAAGATCCCGTAAAATAAAAGGCCTCACCTGGAGTATTAATAATCTTGCAGTTTTCAACCGAGACACGACTTCCTTCAAGCCTTATCTCTTGTGTGATTTCCCATCGAGCTTTGGAGTAATTGCTCTCATTCCCATCAATAATTAAATCGTAAACTCTACAATCATTAGCAGTAACTACAGAGTAGTAAGATGACCACACGTCTACAGTACCAGTAAAAGAACAATTTGGCGCTTGGTCTAGTGTAATCGTATTTCCATTAATCGCTGTAATCTTGGGATTGTTGGTTGCTAGGGTGGTTTGGGCAACTAACCCTGACTGAGCACCTTGCGAAAAAGCTAAATTCATTCCTACGACCAATCCGCTGCTACTCTCCACTACGATTGTTGTAGTAACACCGCTCGTAATAGTAGTGGACGTTGTGGTGACAACTTGTGAACGACGTTTGAGTATGGCACCATTGCCAAATAAAATCTGTCCAGCACTAAGCTGTAGTTCTCCACTAATTAAATAGGTTTTTCCTTGTCCGCAAAATATATGCTTACCAGTGGTAATTGCTGCTCGAATTGCAACAGTGTCGTCTGTCGTTCCGTCTCCAACCGCATCATAATCCTCTAAATTAGCATAGTTAGTCAGTAGTTTCTTTTTTAATGTTCCATCTGTGTCAAGTTCCACCCCAAGGAACTCATTAAGGACTGTGCCCCAACTGCCATCATCTGATCCAACTGTAGGTAATCTTGCCATAATATTTACACTCCATAAGGACCAGCACCAAATCCTGAGCTGGTTTTCTTATGTTTACTTAACAAATGAGGATCGGAAAGTGTTTTGAGCAATCCTGAAATGCCAGTGATTGCTAGAAACAAGATACTTAAGTGGAGTAAAAATTCGGATCGAGTGAGTTCTTTTTCGAGTAGACCTTTAAAGGGAGCTATGCTTCTATGTGTTGAGTGTTGAGTGTTGAGTGTTGAGTGTTGAGTGTTGAGTGTTGAGTGTTGACATAGTATATCTACTTTAGAGTTTTTTCAGACTAAATTCAATAGCATATTACTCCGGTGCTTGCCTTTGTTTTTTATCACAATTGCTATGATCGAAATTTGATACAGGACAATAATAGGAAGTGCCATAAATGACATGTTAAATACATCTGGAGTAGGGGTAATAATTGCCGCTGCAATAAAACTGATAAGGAATAACCACCGTTGGTAGCGCATAAGCATTTTAAAAGATAATGGCTTAAAGCTATTGATGATAAAGAGAACAAGTGGCAACTGAAATAATAGACCAAAACCTAATAGATAGCGCATCATAAAGGATAAGTAGGCATCTGTTGAAATGAGTGACTTAATATTATCAGTACCAAACCTCCCCAAGAAAAGCAGAGCTGACGGTAATGAAAAGAAATAGGCAAAGAGTACACCAGCAATCATTAGCAGCATTGACAAAACAAGTACAGAAACAATAAATGTATTTGAAGTTTTCGGCAAGGCTGGTGCTACATATCGAAATACCTGGTACATAAATACAGGAAGAGACACCAGAAGTCCAAAGAAAAGACAGATTTTTATTATAAAATCTAATCCCCCTGCAGGAGATACATAAAATATCGGCTGATTGAGAGGCCTTATTAAAACAGACAGGATTTGTTGATGAATGAAATACCCAAGTGCACTACTCAGGAGAAGACTTATCATGCACCACATGAATCGAGAACGAAGTTCTTGCAGATGAAGACTAACCGACTGACGTTTACCAGGTTTTGGCTTCAATGGAGAGGTTCTAGGATTCTTTTTTCGACTTTTTAGACTTAGATTCTTCATCAAGATCACCTGAAATACCTTTGCGCAGTTCACGAATAGCCTCGCCAATGCTTTTAGACAATTCAGGAATCTTCTTGCCTCCAAAGAGAACAAGAATGATGATGAGTATGACTATGAGTTCTTGAATTCCTAAGCCAAACATTGTATTTAATTCCTTTTTTACCTATGATAAGTATATCAATGAAACAAATGCTAAAGCAAGGGGTTAGCCTTTTATTCCTTTTTCTACTTACATTGAGTGTATTTCCAAGTACTACTTTTGCGGCATCGTATGGTTCTGGAAAGTACGGAAGCGGAAAGTATGGTGTGGGCGAAACAGCCGCCACATCTAATAACTCTTCCTCATCAAATACTTCTTCTCCTTCGGCGCCAAGTTGCGGCGATCAATCTCCTGGAGCAAAAGCTCCGTGGTTGTATGGAGCAATAGCTCAAAATGGAAACTCCATTTTATTGTACTTTACCGAGGCAGATAATCCAGTTGATCACTACGCCTTGGAGTTTGGCACCAAGAGTGGTGAATATCCCTGGGGTGCTACTAACATCGGAGGCAAAGGCACTAGAACCTACTTAGTCCAATCGCTCCAACCAAATACTACCTATTATTTTAAAGTACGTGGTGGCAATGGGTGTGCCACAGGAAGTTGGTCAAATGAGATTTCAACCAAGACCAAAGGCTTAGTATCATTCAACCAGTTAGATTTTACGCAGTCAGAACTAGAACCTGTCGTACCGAGTCAGGAGGAGCAAGCAGTGACTATTCAAAATGCTTGTCAAACCTACACTGTCAAATCTGGTGACAGTTTGTGGAATATTGCTTCAAGTGAGCTGGGTGACGGAAGTAAGTACACAGATATTATCGAGCAAAACAAAGAAACGTACCCATCTCTTAGTTCATCCAATAGCGTCAGTGTTGGTTGGGAATTGAAATTAAACTGCGGGGAGATATCTCAAAGAGAACAAACAGACAAAGAAGAAGCGGCTTTAAATAACTATATTGTAAATGTTAATGTTGTCGATGCAGATCAAAATCCGGTTGGTGGAGCCACAGTTACTATCCACTCTGATCCACAAGAAGCCACCACAGATGAAAATGGAGTTGTCAGGTTTAAGCATGTAGAGCCTGGTCAACACAGAGTATTGGTTGCCTACAATGGCTATGAAGGCGAGCAGAGTATTTTTCTACAAGGAGATAACAAAGAATTTACCTTAAATATCACGCTTGAAATGAAAAATATACTTGCTTCTCGACTGGTAATGGCAATTATTGCTGGTATGGGTTTGGTTATCGTAGTTCTGGTAATTTTTCTTCTTCGAGCTCGATCTAAAAGAGCTTAATGTTTCTCTTCATGTCTTTCTAGGGGTCTTACCCCTCATTTTGCAAGGACTGTGCAAGTCACTCCCTGTTGGTCGTGATCCTTGCAAAACTCACCCCGCTTCTTAAATTTCTTTGTAACAGGAAGCAGCGGCTTCCTGTTTTTTAATTTCAAAAAGAAGCCAAGAAGGAGGTGAGATATATGAAACTCTTAACGAAGGAATTGTTACACCAATTCAAGAAAGTGGGTAGTCAGGACACAGTAAAAGATCCGATGGTGATTGCCAAGTTTTTCAATCCAACCGGAGCAGGTACTTGGTACGCCACGGAATACGATCCCACGGAAAGGTTATTTTTCGGTTTTGTATCAATTTTTGGAGACTGGAACGATGAATGGGGATACTTCTCGCTTAATGAGTTGGAAAGCTATCGAGGAAAGTTTGGGCTAGGTATTGAGCGAGATTTGCATTTCGAACCTAAACCATTCTCAGATGTTAAGGGGGGCGGCTTTTAAGCCGCTTCCCAGGTCTGGCCAGTTATACTGTCTTGTTGAATACTGGCTCTACTGCCCAAGAAAAATGAGATGTCTATATCTTGATCCTCCAGTTTTTCGGCAATGGTACGAACAAGCCATTTTTTGATCTTAGGATTTGGATAAATAAATAAAATCTTGGGAAAAGGGTGTTTCTGGTGGTCTTGCCAATATCCTTCTTCAAAGTATCTCAGATACTTGTTGATTTTCGATAGGACTGCAAAGAAGGGATCACCATCATCAAACACTTCTAGAAAATATCTTTTTGTCTGTTTATTGTCCTTTACAGTTATATAGGCATCTGGTCTGGGCAAAGGGGTATACGCGTAATTTTTCAGATCAGTGGCAGTTAAGAACTGTAGTTCAGCATTGTTTTTGTGAGCTGTTTCTAGAAAACAAAAGTACAGATCAGCTATAAAAAGCCAATGCTTTTGAAACTTCAGAGAATTCTCATCTTCTTTGTAAACTCTTTTAAGTTGTATGGGATCACAACCTGCTTTTTCAAGAATAGGTCTACTTTTTAAACCTAAGTAGTAAATAGCTGGTTCATTGATGTTACCGATTGTCTGAGAATATATTCTATTGATGATTTTTCTGTCAGTGAGATCTTTGAGATAAGTAGTAATGAGCGAGTGACTTTTGTGATGTAGGAATGTTTGTATGTGAGTACGATTAAGATAGCGGAAGCGATAGAGCAAAATTAAGATTTCAAGTTGTTTTTTAGTAACTGGTTCTGGTATGAGTTTCATAGTGTATTATTTCCTCTCCTTTCTAAGAAAGGAAAAGAAGCTAAGGTAAAGAGTCCGATTAGCCTGGAAAGATGTCGTATTTTTATGACAGCCGGTTGTCACATTTTTAGTGCTCATGGTAGCAACTCATTAGGCATCTTTCTTGGCAGTTGCTGACCTGTCCCTTTCTGAACTTTGCTAAGTTGATTCCCTGGTTTATATGAAGTCTCCTGAGCCACAAAAGCTCGGGCAAAGTGTTCTCGAGAGGCTTCGACAATCCGTTGAACTTTCTTCTCATTATCAGGAACTTCAATTAATATTGTTTCTCCAGAGAAAGGTTCCTCAGGATGTAAAGCAGCAATCTTGATATAGAAGTGAAATGAGGGGAGATTGTCAATTTCACCTGGTTGAACATAGGGAAGAAACTGGGGCAAGATTAAGCGCTCATCTTCTGGATTGGCAGTCCGAAAACAAATAATAGTTCCGGTGTTGGCTAAAGTGACGTTAACGAGTGACTTATCTTCTAGTTGAGAAGTTGTTTGGTGAGCCAGTATGGCATTTAATTTATACTTCCTGGCTTCTGAGAGGATTTGAGCAAATGAAGGAGTGGCAAAATTTTGGAACTCATCAACATATAGGTAAAAGTCTTTTCTATCTTTGCTCTTTTGTCTAGCTCTTTTTAATGCTGCCAATTGGATTTTGGTCATGACTAAAGCACCAAACACGGCTGAGTTGTCCTCTCCAATCTTTCCTTTTGAGACATTACAGAGAAGAATTTTCCCTGAATCCATAATGTCATCAAAGTTAATGGTGGACTTTTCTTGCTCCAAAATGCGTTTGGCAGTTGGTGAGAATAGGAAACGACCAATTTTATTAGTGATTGGAGAAATCATTTT
>CAZSWG010000005.1:0-20299 GCA_964610795.1 uncultured Candidatus Saccharibacteria bacterium
TCTCGAACCAGGGACCTCAGTCTTATCAGGACTGCGCTCTAACCAACTGAGCTACGCGCCCGCGGTGCCTATAGCTTATCCCAAACAACTTTATTTGGGCAAGGACTCGGCTTCTTTGGGGTTTTTCCAAGAAGCATAGTCACATTCTGGATATCGAGAACAACCATAAAAGGTTCTTCCTTTCTTAGTGCGCCTAACTACAATATCTCCCTCATTGCAGGTAGGACACTTCATATCAATTTTCTCCGTCTCCTGTTTAATGTTCTTGGTGTTCTTACACTCAGGGAAACCGGGGCAGGCCATGAACTTACCAAATCTTCCATGTTTGATCACCATCTTACGCCCACATTTATCACATGGAACATCGGTTGGCTGTTCCAACATGGCTTTGTCCTTCTTCACTTCTGAATATTTTTTATCTAGATTTTCAGCAAACGGTTCGTAGAAGTTTTTAATCATTTCCTGCCAATTTTCTAAACCATTGGCTATCTCATCAAATTTTTCCTCAATCTCAGCGGTAAAACCAACATCCACAATTTCTGGGAAGTGTTTCGATAATAGATCACTTACTATTTCTCCAATTTCCTCTGGGACAAAACGTCTATTTTGATCTTTGGATACATATCCACGTGTTTGGATAACGGAAATAATAGGAGCGTAGGTGGAGGGTCTACCAATACCATACTCCTCTAGAGATTTAATGAGACTCGCCTCGTTGTATCTCGCTGGAGGTTCGGTGAAGTGCTGGTCCGTTAGACAATCTAACACAGTTACTTCGCTTCCCTTCTCTAGGTTCGGTAGGTTTTTTTCTTCTGTCTTGGAAGGCCAAATGTTTAAGAATCCATCGAAAAGTATTGTGCTCCCGTTGGCGCGTAGGATGTATTTTTCTTTTGTCCCATCTACCTTCACATCCAAGGTGGTAGCCTCAAACTTTGCATCTGGCATTTGGGAAGCTATAAAGCGCCTCCAGATCAGGTTATACAGTTTGCCTTCGTCTCCCGCAACTTTAATAGATTCTGGCACTGCGAAAGGATCTGTAGGCCTAACGGCCTCATGGGCCTCTTGGGCAAGTTTTGATTTACCTCTATAAGGGCGAGGAGCAACAGATGCATATTTCTCCCCTAACTTTTCTGACAACCATTTCTTGGCGGCGGCGGTAGACTCTTTCGAAAGATTAACTGAGTCGGTACGCATATATGTTATGTGTCCGTTCTCATAAAGCTTTTGAGCCAAGACCATGGTTTTCTTGGAGCTAAAGCCTAGCCTTCTGGATCCATCTTGTTGGAGAGTGCTTGTTATATATGGAGGCAAGGGCCTGCGAGCCATCTCTTTTTTGGTAGCCGAGAAAATTGATGCCTTACCTTTTTTAATATCATTTACTATGGTTTGGGCATCTCGGGCTACTTTAATATCCAGTTTCTCTACCTTTTCTGTACCACGCTTTATGAGCTCTCCTTCAAACTTTTCTCCTTTTCCTTCAAAGATGCCCCTGATTGACCAATACTCTTGAGGTTTAAAGGCACGAATTTCATTTTCTCTATCAACAATAAGTTTTAATGAAGCGGATTGAACCCTACCGGCGGATAGCCCCCCTCTTACCTTCTTCCATAGAAAAGGTGAGAGCTTATATCCCACAAGTCTGTCTATAATGCGACGCGCTTGTTGAGCATCAACTAAATCTTGATTAATGGTCCTTGGTTTTTCTAGGGCTTTTTCAATAGCTGATCGAGTAATCTCGTGGAAAACAATTCTCTGGGGATTAGTTTTTAACTTAAGAGCTTCTGCTAGGTGCCAAGCAATGGCCTCTCCTTCCCTATCCTCATCAGTGGCCAAAATTACTTCCTCCGCTTCACCCGCAATCTTTTTTAAGTTATTTAAATTTTTCTGAGCCTTGCGTGGAATAACATATTTAGGCTCAAAGCCTTTCTCAATATCAACTCCCAATTGTCCTTTGGGCAGATCCCTGACGTGTCCGTATGAAGATTCGATATTATATTGTTTGCCCAAAAAACCGCTGAGCGTTTTGGCTTTGGTGGGCGATTCTACAATTACTAATTTCATTGTCTGGCTAAATTAACCTATATGCGGCTCAAGTTTAGTTAGATAAAAAATCATGTCAAATGCAGGTCCTCTAATATCTCCTCCACGGAACTCACTAAAACTGCTCCATCTCTAATTAATTTATGGGATCCTTCGAAGTTTGGGTCGTCTATTGGCCCGGGCACTACAAATATGTCCTTGCCCTGCTCTCCTCCTGTTCTGGCAGTTACCAATGCCCCCGAGTGGATAGGGGCTTCTATCACTAAAACGGCTATAGATAAGGCGCTTATGATCCTATTGCGTGCAATAAAATGATCCTTTTGAATAGGTTTTTCTGGAGCATATTCTGAAATAATGGCTCCTCCGGATGCAATAATGGTTTCGGCTAGTCCCTTATTTTCTGGTGGATATATATCATCTATCGCGTTACCCAATATCGCTATGGTGTTTCCGCTAACGCTTAGCGCTCCTTTATGGGCGGCCGTATCTATACCCAAAGCTAACCCACTTATAATGCCAAAACCATGTTTGGCTAAAGTTGCGGCAAATTGCTCCGCTATTTGCACCCCACTTGGTGTAGCTTGGCGTGTGCCTACTATGGCAATAAGAGGTCTGTCTAGTTTCAAATTTCCTCGTACATGTATACGAGGTGGTGCATCGGGTATTTCGGCTAACAGCTTTGGATACCCTGGGTCCCCAAATTCCAGAGTTTTATGTAGCATAGAGACGCCTATTAATATATCATATTAACAGGCGATGAAGGTTGACGTTAGTAAATATTTTTCCCCAAAAGCAATTGTTAATCTATCGATACTTTTGGGATTCTTGGTTTTTGTAAGTATGATTTTGTTCTTTCTCGGCCAAGAAATCAAAAACAAAACAACCCAAATTCTTGCCCAAAGGGCAGAAATTGAATCTCGCATTAACTCGATATCAAAACTTGCAGAGTTAACTACTGCCGCAAAAGAAGCGGAGCCTGCATTGGCGGAGTTAAACTCCCTACTCCCCAAAAGAGATGAGTTGGTTGCCTTCCCTAGATATATAGGTACTTTGGCTCTAGAAAGCGACGTTGAAGATCGTTTTAGCTTTCGAGGAGAAGAGGTTCCTTCAACCGAAACTGAGGCTGGGAATAGCGGGTTCTCACTTTCTGTCGCTGGATCATATGGTAACATCTTAGATTTTCTAGAAAAGCTAGAGTCGGGACGCTTTATAATAAGGGTGGAGAGTTTTGATGTAGTAATAGAGAGGGAAAACAATTCTTTCACTGCTAGTATACAAGGATCAGTATTCTTCCGTGATTAAGACACAAAACAAAATAAGGCCCAGTTTTGATAGATGGCTATTAGTAATTTCCATAGTCCTTGGCGTATCCATAATAGCGATTGTTGTATTTTCTTTGATTTTTCTAAGCAATAATTTGTTTCAAGCTTTTGTTCCAAGAGTACAGACTGAACCTCCTACAAAATTTGATATGGAAGGGTATCGACAGGTATTAAAAGATCTCAATCGAACACCCTCGGTGGTAAGCGAGGAGTAGCCCTTGCCTACAAAGCCTTCTTTAGCTGATACTTCTAGGGAAGATGGCTGGGAAGCAAGATCATAAAACTCCCCTAGGAGAAACTACTCCCCTCATTGAAAAGGCTTATCAATTTGCGCTTAAGGCGCACGTAGGACAAAAAAGAAAGAATGGTGAGCCCTACATCAACCACAGCGTAGAGACGGCACGCACTCTTATGGACTGGAGGCTCGACGAGGCAACGATTGCCGCTGGTCTTTTACATGACGTCGTAGAAGATACCCCAGTGACGGAAGCTCAATTAAAGGAAGAGTTCGGTGAGGAGATTTCTTCATTGGTGGATGGAGTAACGAAAATTAGTCATGTTAAATATAGGGGCCATGAACGCCAGATAGAGAATCTACGCAAGATGATTCTGGCCATAGCACAAGATCTACGTGTATTGCTTATAAAGTTAGCTGATAGGCTTCACAATATGCGCACCTTGGATGCGCTACCCGCACCCAAAAAAACACGCATAGCCCTTGAAACTATGGAGATATATGCTCCTCTGGCATACAGACTCGGTATGCAAAAGATTAGTGGAGAATTGGAGGACCTCGCATTCCCTTACACATACCCAAGCGAATATCGTTGGTTAATAAAGAAGCTCGAGTACAAATATGAAGCGATGGAGAAATATCTCGATCGCATCCGCCCTTCAGTGGAGAAAGCGCTTAAGGACGCCTCTATTGAAGTGGTTTCACTAGATTACCGAGCCAAACGCTATGCGAGTTTGTACCGCAAGCTCCTAAGATATGAGATGGATATAGATCGCGTGTATGACTTGGTTGCCTTCCGCATTATTGTAAAAAATGTTGAGGATTGCTATGCCACATTGGGAGTCATACATAATCTTTGGACCCCAATGCCAGGACGCATCAAGGACTATATAGCTATTCCTAAACCGAATGGATATAGAAGCATTCACACAACCGTGATGTGCGTCGATAACCATTTGGTGGAATTTCAGATACGCACAGAGCAAATGCATCGTGAGGCAGAGAATGGTATCGCAGCCCACTGGGCATATGAAGAGAGCAAAGGGAGTAAAAACTATAACCGCAAAAAAGCTATTAAGGCCGCTTCCCAAGAGATTAAATGGGTAGAGCAATTGCGTTCTTGGCAAAACGAGACGGTAAACTCAGAGGAGTTTATAGATTCGTTGAAAGTAGATTTTCTCAAGGATCGTATATTTGTCATTACCCCGAGGGGAGACGTCATTGACCTACCACAGGGAGCTACTCCAATAGATTTTGCATATAGCATTCACTCAACTGTTGGTAATGAATGTGTAAGCGCTAGGGTCAATGGTGAAATGGTTCCTCTGGATTACAAACTAAAATCAAGTGACATTGTTGAGGTAATTACTCAGAAAGGTAAAAAGCCTTCTCATGATTGGTTAAATTTTGTGATCACAACTAATGCGCGTAATCATATAAGAGATACCCTAAAGGGAACGCGACACAGTCTACGCATTGAACGCAAAACGCATGTAGAGCTTAGAATTACAGCTACTAATCGCGTTGACTTATTGAGCGACATAACTAGTATTGTATCCCGCTCTCACGTGAATACTTTACGAGTACAATCAGAACCCAGGCTTGGAATTCAATTAGTAAAGATAGTGTGCGAAACGGATGACAAAACAAAAATCTTAAAATTGATTGTAAAAATTAAAGCCCTAAAAGAGGTTAAAAAGGTTGACTACCGTTTTGTTTAAAGAATTTCTCTAGAACTGCATTAAGTTCCTCTTGGGAATAGAAGTTGATCACTATTTTGCCGCTTTTCCCATCTCTAGTAACCTCTACCTTTGTGCCCAAGAACTCTTCTAGTTGTTCCTGCAAAGCTTTGGTTTCGGCGTCTGCAAAGGGGCTCATTTTTTGTTCTTCCTTCGGTTCTGTTGAAATCCCTTTTGCCTTGCGAATTCTTGATTCCAGCTGCCGTACAGTTAAATTATCTTTTAGAATTTCCGCGAATATAGAGCTTTGAAGTTTTGGATCCTCCAAAGACAAGAGCATTCTCCCCTGGCTTTCACTTACCTTGCCCTCTCCAATCGCGTTCTGGATTTCAGAAGGGAGACTTAGTAAGCGTACGGTGTTGGAGACTGATTCCCTACTTTTGCCTAATTTGCTCGCGATCTCTCTTTGGGTCATACCGAACTCATCTTGCAGTTTCGCCATGGCTCTAGCAGATTCTATGGGACTAAGGTCAGTGCGTTGGATATTTTCTATCACAGCCATTTCCAGCTTCTCAACATCTGGAGAAGCATTTTTAATAATTGCCGGAATTGTGGGAAGGCCCAGCATCTTAGCTGCCTTCAATCTCCTCTCACCAGCGATTAGTTCATAGCGTACGCTTTCACCAAATTCACTTTCTTTCGCCACCTTAGAAACTATGAGAGGCTGCAGAATGCCGAATTCTCGAATAGAGTTCGCCAACTCTCTTATCCCCTCCTCATCAAAGTGCCTGCGGGGTTGGTGGGGGTTGGGGTCTATTTGATCTGGCTCTATATGAAAAATTCTATCCTCTTTTATGTCGTGTTTATGAACTTGAGGTTGAGGTTTTACGATTGGGGGTAATTCAAAAGAGAAGGATTTAGCTAAGTCTATCGAATGTTCTTTCGGAATTCCTCCTGTTACATCAGGTAAGCGGAATTCAATCTCCTCTTCGGGTGTTTCAGTACCATCATTTTTTTTAGGAATCAGTGATTCTAATCCACCATGCATGTCGCTTATCATACACTAAAGTTATAGAAGTGTGTTTCTCCATTTTCACCTGCGATAATTTCTTCGGCTAGTCGCCTATATGCAAGGGCTCCTACTGAACTGGGGCTATAAATTAAAATTGGCTGATTAAAACTCGGAGCTTCTGCCAGGTAAATTGACCTGGGGATCTCTACTTCAAATACTTTGTGTGGAAAATTACGTCTCATGTTTTTCGCTACCTGTCTCGGCAGGCGTTCTCTTTTGTCGTACATTGTGATTAACGCTCCGGTTACCTTGATCGGGTGCTGTAAGTTCTCCCTCACTAAATTAATTGTTCTCAGTAGTTGTCCCAAGCCTTCCATGCCGTAGTATTCAGCTTGTACTGGAATTAGGATCTCATCTGCGGCTAGCAATCCATTTACCGTCAAAAGACTAAGGGAAGGAGGAAGATCGATTAGAATATAATCGTAGCGGTGACGCAGTCCGTTAATGAAATTACGCAAGTAGTATTCCCTTTCTGTAAGATTAACTAATTCCACTAAGGCACCCGCCAAATCATTGGATGAGGGAACAAATTGATATCCCAAAATCTGAGTAGGCTTTATAAGCTCTTCGTGGGATGCAGAACCCATAATACCGTGGTATATCGTTCTTTCGAACGAAGAAGGAGACAGAGCTGAAGTAGCATTTGCCTGTGGGTCAAAATCAACCAAAAGCACCCGCTTACCAAGGGCAGCCAAATAGGCGCCGAGATTTACCGAGGTGGTAGTTTTCCCCACTCCCCCTTTTTGATTACAGATAGCTATTACTCTAGCCATGAAATATAGATTGATATACTCTTATCTTGTATTTTATACGAAGCTCGAGAGCATTTAAATGCTTAGGGGTGAGTGGCGGAATTGGCATACGCGCACGACTCAAAATCGTGTCCCGCAAGGGATGTGGGTTCGACTCCCACCTCGCCCACTAATGAAAGGGAAAAAGGTTCTAACTGAATATGTAAAATCTTCTAGGGAGAGAGGGGTGCAGGAGTATTTTATACGTCAGGCCTTGGTTGATGCTGGATGGAATAGGGATCAAGTTGATGATGCAATGGATTCCGAAGAGGCTTGGCCCCAAGAGGATGGTGGCGCTACCTTGAAATTACCAAAACGTATATTACCCAAAAAACACTTCATCATATCTCTGCCTAGAATTTTGTCCCTTATATTTGTGGTCGCTATTATTGGAATGGTAGCCACCTCCTTCTATCAAGATAGAAAATACGAAATTGTTTTACCCGATGGAGAAGGTAATCTTTCTTCTTTTGATTATGGAAGCTGGCCAGCCCTCGAGGACATAGCTTTTTTTGAGAAAGTAAAACAAAGGTTTATCGATGAGGAAATAAATTTTGTTGAAAGCGACCTTTCAGCCATGACCTTACGCGTGTATAAGGAAGGAGAAATGATAAAGGAGGTTCCTATAGCCTCTAAAGGAAATGAAGGTTCGTGGTGGGAGACTCCTGCTGGTCTGTATAAAATCCAAGGAAAAGAGGTTGATCATTTTTCCTCTTTTGGACAGGTACACATGCCCTGGAGTATGCCTTTTCAGGGAAATTTCTTTATTCATGGTTGGCCTTACTACACTAATGGACAGCTAGTTGCTCAAGGGTACTCTGGGGGATGCATTAGGCTTTCAACCGAAGATGCCGAAGCCGTCTTTGGTTTAGTTGAGGTGGGTATGCCTGTTTTGGTATATGAAAAAGATTTCATTGGTGACTCCTTTAAATATGAGCTTCTGGGCAATAAATTAACTGCCCAAAACTATCTAGCTGCAGACTTGGCAAATAACTTTGCCTTTGCAGAAAAGGATTCGGATGTGCAAGTTCCCATTGCCTCTCTCACGAAACTCATGACTGCAATTGTGGCCAGCGAATATATCAATATAGAAAAAGAAATCACTATTACCCAAGACATGCTGGTTGAGACAAGCATCCCAAGACTGTACGCTGGACAGAAAATATCTGTATTCAATCTTCTTTACCCCTTGCTAATGGAATCCTCCAATGAAGCGGGGGTCGCAATGTCCAGGATACTTGGAGTAACTCGTTTTGTGGATTTGATGAACGAGAAGGCTGATGCTATTGGCATGAATGATACGCGCTTCGTAGACCCCAATGGTTCTGGAGCAGAAAATGTCTCAACGGTGAGTGATCTCTTCCAATTGGCAAAATATATATATAACAATCGCAGCTTTGTGCTGAATATCTCAAAAGGTGGAGCTACACAATCAATATATGGACAGCCCATTCTCTATGGACTTCAAAACTTTAATGTCTTTGTAAATGATTCTGAATTTGTTGGAGGAAAAGTGGGCATGACAACTGCCGCTGGAGAAACTATTCTATCTGTCTTTGAATTTAAAAATGGAGGTGGGGTAAGACCTGTAGTAATAATCGCACTTGGCTCAGAGAATCGCGCCGCGGATGCCCAAACTCTACTAGATTACGTGAGGCTTAGTTACTAGATAAGCTTCTTCTTACGAAAAACGAAGTAGATTAAGCTGAAGCTCAAAATTCCTACCGCTATCCCTCCAAGGATATCGCTGGGCCAATGTACTCCAACAATAATTCTGGATATTCCTATAACCAAGGTTGCGATAATGGCGAAGATACCGGAACGCCTTCTAACTACCAAAAGGGTTAGGGCCATGGGAATCAAAGAGGCCATGTGCCCCGATGGGAAAGAATTAACAGCGGTATGATTGATGAGGGCTTCAACTCCTAATGCAGCGAATGGTCTTGGACTATCCAAAAGACTATCTACAATATTCGTAATGATTCCCCTCGACAGAACAAAAGAGATGAATGCCAAGGATATATATTGAAATCTACTCTTCCAAACAGGCATGGTACCCACCCAATCTTTCTTGGTGAAAATAACCCAAAGAAACCAGATGCCAATTAACCAAAAAAGGTATTTTGCTAAGAATATAAAAAGGCCATCGAGTATTTCAGATTGGCCAGTCAGACCATAAAAAAAATTGAATAGTTCCTTATCTAGGGGCAACATCTAGCTTCTAACGTATGGCAATATACCCATGAAACGGGCTCTTTTAACAGCTTTGGCTAAACGCCTTTGATGTTTAGCACAGGTACCAGTGTGAATTGGGTCAATGATCTTCAGTTGTCCCGATACGAACCTCTGAAGTAGGTCTTTTTCTTTATAATCTATGTCCCCTACATTTTGGGAACAAAAAAAACATTGTTTTCCTGGTTTTTTCATTTTAGAAAGGCAAGTCTTCTGGATTTATTTCTCCACTTGCAGGAGCAGATTCATCTAAATCTATTACTGGTATATCCTCGGGGTGTTTTTGCTCTTCTGCTCCACTACTATTTTCGTTCTTTGTGAATCCCACTCCCATATCTCCTCCCCTTGGCCCTAGCTGAATATTTTCTGCAACGATTTCGGTAGTCCTACGAGTTTGACCATCTTTCCCTTCCCAAGCGCGAGTCTGCAATCTTCCCTCTATCATGATTACACTACCTTTCTTGGAAAACTGGTTAACCACCTCTGCTTGTCTACCCCACACTACAACATTATGAAATTCGGTATTTTCCTTCCTTTCTCCTTCTTTAGTGCGCCAATAACGATTAGTGGCAATAGAGAAAGATACTACGTGATCCCCAGACGGAGTAGTCCTTAACTCTGGATCAGCCGTTATTCTACCGATTATGAATACTTTGTTTAAATTCATGTCTTAGTGGTTTTATAAATCTTTATGCTAATTAATGCAAACTATGCTTCTTTCTCTAATGATCCTGTTATCTCCTCAAGCCTAGCTTCCAAATCTTTATTGGAAACGGTTTCTGGCGCGCTAGGTGCTCTTTCAATGACGGACTCCTGAGTAGTTCTTGGCCCTCTAGGTTGTGTCTCTTCTACCTTTATAAATGGTGGAGTAACTATTGTATATCTCAATATGTTCTCCTCAAACTTTAAGGTGTCCCTCAATACTGTTACCTCTTCTGGATCAAGGGTAAAGTGAATACATCCTAGATAAGCGCTGTTATGCTTCTTAATTGGATAGGCCAAGCTTATTTGCTCTAGCTGTTGTTCATCATTAATTTCAGCATCTACTTGATTGAGATGCTTTAAAACAATCCCTGCACCCTCTTCAGTGGGCGCTAGAAAGGAAATTTCGTATTTATTCTTTTCTGTTTGCATTTTATCTCTGGCCTACATCATACGTGAGAAATCTCACATTTCAACCCACCCTATTATTTAGGGGCTTCCCCTTTAGCCGCCGCCTCCTCTTCGGCTAGGGCTTCGTCGGCATCCTCTGCTCCAACGTCTCCTCGGATGGCCGTACCCACAGGTACCAAACGTCCAATAATAACGTTTTCCTTAAGCCCTCTTAGGTGATCCTCCCTACCCTCGCTAGATGCTTTGATTAAGACCCTAGCTGTCTCCTGGAAGGATGCTGGGGCTAACCAACCATCGGCAGAAAGTGCAGATCTTGTGATACCCAAGATGATCTCATCGCCTTTGGCTGTTTCGCTCTTAGTACCGTAAAACTCTTTATTGAATTCCCTAAGCTTTGATTTGTCCATTATTTCACCCGTAACGAACTGGGAATCTCCTGGGTCATTAATCTTAGTTCTGCTAAACATTTGTTTAACGATAATATCCATGTGCTTGTCGTGAACCGTAGATCCGTTAGAAACATATATTTTTTGAACTTCCCTCACTATGTATTGGTGAGCAGTCTCTTTGCCTTTATACTTGAGTAATTCTTTTGGATCTAAATTACCTTCACAAAGTGGATCTCCTGCTTCTACTCTATCTCCTTCTTTTACTAGAAGCTTCCTGGTTCCAATTACAGGATATTCTGCAGTTTTTCCCTTACGTCCACTTTCGCCTTTCTTGTAAAGGTGAATTAAGGTTCCTCCTGGAGTTTTTTCAATCTTTTCTACAGTACCTTCGGTTTTGGCAACAACTGCTTTCCACTTAGGACTTCTAGCTTCGAAAAGTTCATCCACCCTAGGTAGACCAGTTGTAATATCCTCACCAGCCACACCTCCTGCGTGGAAAGTACGCAGAGTAAGCTGGGTTCCTAGCTCGCCGATAGATTGAGCAGCTACAATACCTACCGCTTCTCCTATTTTTACCTGATCGGTAGTTCCAAGATCTGATCCATAACACTTTGCACAAAGTCCGTACAAGGTATTGCAGTTAATGGGGTTTCTAATTTCAACCTCTTGCACACCTGATGTATCTATCGTCTCTGACTGATCCTTGGTAATAATTTCTCCAGCTTTCACTAGAACCTTATGACCATCCTTGATGTCATGTAGGGCTGTACGTGAGAATAGTCTGTAGCCAAAGTTATATTCGAAATCGGTTCCAATATCTCTTTTCACCGTAATTCCCTTGGTGGTACGGCAATCCTCTTCTCGGATAACAACATCCTGAGCAACATCTACTAAGCGCCTGGTTAGATATCCAGCTTCAGCGGTTTTAAGGGCAGTATCGGCAAGTCCCTTTCTTGATCCGTGGGTAGAGATGAAGTACTCCAATGAGTTGTGTCCTTCTTTCAAAGATGTGCGGATAGGCAACTCAATGTCGTCTCCTTTTGGATTACGTACCACACCCTTAATACCAGACATCTGGTTGATAGGTGTCCAGGTCCCCCTAGCTCCTGAATCAACAATATTCCTTACTGATCCATTTTCTGGCAATGATAGCGGAACAAGCTCTCTAATTTTTACAAACACGTCTGTCCAAATATCAACTATGCGCATTCTGCGCTCGTCCAATGAGAGCAGCCCATCTGCAAAGTGCTTGTATACTTCTGAAACTTTCTCTTCAGCTACTTTCAAAATGGCTACCTTTTCTTTAGGTACGATCAAATCATTCATTCCCCAGGTAATGCCGGAGTGAGTAGCAAATCTAAATCCAACTTCCTTAATACGATCCAGAATATCTTTGGTGCCCAAAGAGCCATATTTACCAATAAGGTGGCGTACCAACTTCTCTAGCGCCTTTTTGTTGAAAATAATATTCTGGAATGGGTAGTCTTCTGGAAGGGTTTCGTTGAAGATAACTCTTCCGCAAGTTGTTTCTATTATTTCACCATTAAGACGCACTTTGATATTAGAGTTAATAGCGATCACCTCGCTTTCATATGCCAGCTTTAACTCCTGAGCGTCGGCGAATACTTTGCCCTCACCCTTGGATCCTACAACTGGCTTCGTGAGATAGTAACACCCAAGAACAATATCCTGAGAAGGAATAGTAATGGCATCTCCAGATGCTGGTTTTAGCAAGTTAAGGCTTGAAAGCATGAGGATGGATGACTCCACCTGTGCCTCATCTGATAGGGGGAGGTGTACGGCCATCTGGTCACCATCAAAGTCAGCATTGAAAGCTGCACACACCATTGGAGGTACCTGAATGGCTAGATCTTCTATTAGTACTGGCTTGAATGCCTGAATGGATAGACGGTGAAGTGTAGGAGCGCGGTTTAAGAGAACCTTGCGGTTTGCGATAACTTCTTCGAGAATTTCCCATACTTCTGGTGGAGCCTGCTCAATCAATCTGTTCGACATCTTAATGTTATGAGCAAGACCTCTGGAGAGAATCTTCTCAATAACAAAAGGACGGAATAGCTCGAGGGCCATGATTTTTGGAATACCACATTCATCCAATGCAAGGTGAGGACCAACTACGATAACGCTACGGCCAGAGTAGTCCACACGTTTACCCAAAAGGTTTTGTCTGAACCTCCCCTGCTTTCCTTTTAACATGTCGGATAGAGACCTAAGAGGTCTCTTTGCACCGGTGCTTTGCCTTGCTGAGGCGCGGGTATTATCGATTAGCGCATCAACCGCTTCTTGGAGCATACGCTTTTCGTTAATCATGATTACATCCGGTGCACCTAGCTCTACTAATTTCTTCAAACGGTTATTACGGTTGATGACCCTTCTGTATAGGTCATTGAGATCGGATGTAGCATACCTTCCACCGTCTAGCGCAACCATTGGTCGCAAGTCTGGAGGAATTACTGGAAGGATTGTTAAAACCATCCACTCCGGACGAATATTGTTCATATTCATTGAACGCACTAACTTAAGTCTTCTCAAAAGTTTTTTGGTACGCGTTGCGTCCTTGGTATCAACTAATTCTTTTTCGATATGCTTGGCTTCTTTTACCAGATCTATACCTTCCAACACTTTCCTCACTCCCTCTCCTCCGGCACCCACACTAAAGACGTGACTAAAACGTCTACCAAATTTAATAAATTCCTCTTCTCCAAGAACGCGTCCTGGTCTAAGAGATGCCAAAAAGTCTCTAGCCTCATTTACTGCTGTCTTTAGTTCAGAACGCTTAGTGTCAGCACTACTTTCTTTGCTGTGAAATTCTTTATTAACATCCTCCATCGCTATCTTGCGCTTCTCATCATCTACTTTGGTTACGATGTAGGCAGCGTAGTAGATTACTTTTTCTATCTTCTGGACTGATTCATCTAACAAAAGTCCTATGCGTGAAGGGGTGCTGCGCAAAAACCAGGTATGCATAACAGGCGCAGCCAATGCAATATGTCCCATGCGTTCACGACGCACGATAGAGCGTGTTACCTCAACACCACATTTGTCACAAACTACTCCTTTATACCTAATCTTTCGATATTTCCCACAATAACATTCCCAATCTTTTGTTGGACCGAAAATACGCTCTGAGAATAATCCCTCTTTCTCTGGGCGTTGGGTGCGATAGTTGATAGTTTCTGGCTTGGTAACTTCACCATAGCTCCAAGACATAATATCCTCCGGAGAGGCAACCTTGATACGCAAAGCTCCAAATTCTTGTTTACTAGTTTGCATGATCTTTTCCTCTTACTTTTTCGACTGACAATCCAAGCGCTTTGAGCTCATTAATCATTACGTTAAAAGCAGCGGGGATGTTTGGTTTCTTGATCTTTTCCCCTCTAATAATGGATTCATAAACGGAGGATCTTCCAACCACATCGTCTGATTTCACAGTAGACATCTCTTGCAATGTATGGGCGGCACCGTACCCCTCGAGTGCCCAAACCTCCATCTCACCGAATCTCTGTCCTCCTTGCTGGGCTTTTCCTCCCAAAGGTTGCTGAGTGATAAGTGAGTATGGACCGATGGAACGCATGTGGATCTTGTCGGTAACTAAGTGGTTTAGCTTCATGAGATACATAACTCCAACGGTTACCTTACGATCAAAGGCTTTACCTGTACGGCCGTCGTATAGAATAACTTGCCCATCTTCTGGAATACCTGCGGCTTTCAATTCAGTTTTAATTTCCTCCTCAGTTGCTCCGGAGAATACTGGAGTAATAGCCCTGTATCCTTGCTTCATAGCTGCCCACCCAAGGTGAGTTTCAAAAATTTGTCCGATATTCATACGAGAAGCTACTCCCAAAGGATTCAATATGATGTCTACCGGCGTACCATCCTCAAGATATGGCATATCCTCTATAGGTCTAATCTGAGAAACCACGCCTTTGTTTCCATGACGTCCAGCCATCTTATCTCCAGCTTGAATATTCTTGATTGTGGCAACTTGAACGTGAATACGTGAAATTACTCCAGGATCAAGCTTGTCTCCCTTATCTCTGGAGAAGATCTTTATACCAACGACTCTTCCCTTCTTTCCGTGAGGAAGATTCAAAGATGAATCTTTTACGTCCCTAGCTTTTTCTCCAAAGATAGCACGCAAAAGTCTTTCTTCTGGTGTAAGTTCACTCTCACCTTTTGGAGAAATCTTTCCTACCAATATATCTCCCCCCTCAACTTGGGCTCCAATACGAATAATTCCCTCCTCATCAAGGTTACCTAATTGAGCATCTGGAATATTTGGGATATCGCAGGTGGTAAGCTCCGGGCCTAGTTTTGTGTCTCTTACATCAGTGTAGAAATCTTCTATATGAATAGAGCTATATAATCCATCTCTTTGTACTCTTTCAGATAAAATAATGGCATCCTCAAAGTTAGCCCCTTCCCAGGAGACAAAAGCAACCACTAGATTCTGCCCTAATGCTAGCGTTCCATTATCTGTTGATTGTCCATCAGCCAGAATTTCTCCCTTCTTTACCTTCTGCCCTTTTTTCACCAAAGGCATATTGGATTGAGCCATGTTCTGGTTGCTCATCTTAAACTTCTCTAGAACGTATGGATGTTTTTTGCCGTCGCTATCTTTTACTACAATTTTTTCAGCATCAATCTCCACTATCTCTCCAGCAGTTTTTGAAATAACCAAATATCCCGAATCTCTTGCCACCTTGTCCTCCATTCCGGTTCCAACATATGGAGCATCTGGTTTGATAGACGGAACAGCTTGGCGTTGCATGTTTGATGCCATAAGAGCTCTGTTAGCATCATCGTGCTCCAGGAATGGGACCATCGCGGTAGCGGCACTGACCAATTGCTCTGGCGCTACTTCTACAAAGTCCACATCCTTAGCCTTACAAGTTCCTGGTTCTCCTCCGATACGTGCCTCCACGATTTCTTCCTTAATCATGCCCTTCTCATCGAAGTGGGTATTGGCAGAAGCAATCTTGTATTGTTTTTCCTCACCAGCATCCAACCATTGAATTTTGCTTGTGAGCTTGCCACTCTCAACTTTTCCGTATGGGGTGATAATAAAACCAAACTCGTTGAGTTTGGCGTAGTTGGCTAAACGATTTACTAAACCAATATTGGCTCCTTCTGGTGTTTGAATAGGACAAATACGGCCATAGTATGAGCTGTGTACATCGCGCACCTCTATACCAGCGCGCTCTCTAGTTAATCCTCCTGGGCCCAAGGTTGTAAGAATGCGTTTGTGCTCAACTGCATCCAGAGGATTCACTTGGCTCATAAACTGAGACATCTGAGAAGAAGCAAAAAATTCTTTCACTACAGCTACTAGTGGCCTTGGGTTCACTAATGAAGTAGGAGAAGCCTCCCCCAAATCCATGGTGGACATACGATCTTGAGCAATACGTCTAATACGCGCAAAACCAACGCGCATTCTATCCTTCAGAAACTCTCCCATTGGCCTTACTCTACGGTTTTGCAAATGGTCTATGTCGTCTGATTCTCCGTCCAATGTATCGTTGAGGTGGAAGATTTCACTTATCATCGCTTTCATATCAGCCTTGGTAAGTAACAACCCTTTTCCTTCAATCCCTAGACGTTTATTAAGCTTGAATCTACCTACATCTGAAAGATCATATCTTTCTTCTTGGAAAAGCATTGAATCAACGAGTTTCTTCGCATCTTCTGGTGTAGCCAAATCTCCCGGGCGAATACGTCGGTATATTTCTAAATATGAATTCTGCAAATCTTCCGCGCTGTCCTTCTTTAGGGTAGGTTCGATCTTCTCTCCAAAAGTTTTTCTTAATTCTTCCTGTGTAAAACCAAATACTCTAAGTAGGGTGGTCACAGGAACCTTACGATGCCTATCTATTTTTACACCAATTGAATAATCTGGATCGGTTTCAATTTCCAACCATGTTCCCCTGTTAGGAATAACCTTTGCTCCAAACAGCTTTCTTCCTCTATATAGGTTGTCCTTAAAGTAGACTCCGGGAGAACGCACTAGTTGCGAGATAACTACTCTCTCGTGTCCGCTAATAACAAACGTACCCCTTTCGGTCATTATGGGCATATCTCCCATATATATTTCTTGTTCTTTCTTCTTTCCGGTTGAGTTATTGGTTAAACGAACTTTAACTCTTAAAGGAGCTTCGTAGTTAACGCCTCTGAAACGAGCCTCCTGTTCGGAATGTTTTGGTTCGTCAAAATGATATTCTAGGAAATGCAGTTCCAGTTCTTTACCCGAATAATCAGTGATAGGAGAAACTTCATCAAAAAGTTCTCTTAATCCTTTTTTTACAAACCACTGATATGAATCAGTTTGAATAAATTGCAAATCTGGCTGCTCTATGAGAGCGCCTGGATGAGAAGAAAATAATTTTACTGGCAGGGCTTGCTGGGAGATTTTATTTTTAGGCATAAATATCAGCTGTGTCCTTTATCCGGTGTTGCAAAAGAAACAGGCCGTTCATCTCTCCGGCTTGTTTTTTGGCAAATCTTATTCGCTTAAGTATTTAATAACATTCTGGTTATGTTCGTCAAGGGTCTTGCTGAATATGGTCCTCCCTGTCTCTGGGTCAGATATATAATATAGGTAGGGCGAATTGGCTGGAGATAGAACTGCTTTTATGGCATCTAGCCCCGGATTACTAATGGGAGCGGGCGGCAAACCTTGGTATAAATAGGTATTATAGGGCGAATCTAGTTCTTTATCTGCTTTCTCTATAGGCAAACACTCCCTTCCCCTACTCTCCTTTATATAACAGAGAGTGGCGTCTATTTGAAGTGGAATACCTGCATCTAGGCGTTCTTCAAATATCCCAGCAACTATCCTCATTTCCTGGGGATCCTTAACTTCCTCCTGCACAAGAGAAGCCAAAGTCAAAATTCTCGATAGGTCATCATCTTCTATGGATAGCCCTAAATCTCCCAACTGCTGGGCCAGGTTCTCTACAAATTTGCCCTTTACTACTTCCGCTGTTGAATCCAAAAAGAATTCGTATGTGTCTGGGAATAGATAACCCTCTAGGTCCGGAGAGAGTGCCTCCCCAACTAAGATTCCTTCTTTTTGAAGAAATTGATTAATTTCCTTAACCTGCCACCCTTCCGGAATAGTCACAATATCTTTGGGGGTTTCGGGTGGCACTGTGCGCGAAAGAAGCCGCCCCACGAACATGATGCTGGCCAACAAAAAAAATACTCCGATTATGGCTATATTTTTACGCACTATTCTCTTACTTTTCTATCACTTACTCCCTGGATTATACCCAACAGTAACGTAGTTGTAAGAAGATTACTACCTCCATAGCTCACGAGGGGCAATCCAACACCAATAACTGGGAGCATGCCCGTGGCTGATCCGATATTAACCACAAAGTGGATCATCAGCATCAATGCTGTCCCCAAAGAAAGGAATCTACCGAAATTATTTCCGGACTCCATGCCCAATACGAGAGTGCGATGCACCAAGGAGGCGAACGCTAGAAGCAAAAGTACTCCTCCAAACAATCCCCACTCTTCAACAAAGGACGAGAATATAAAATCCGTATGAGCCGCGGGTAGAAATCCTAAATGCGCTTGGGTTCCTTGTCCAAAGCCCTTTCCCCAAATACCCCCAGATCCTATAGCAATCTTGGATTGGATAGTGCTGTAGTTTATACCCAACGGATCAGCTTCTGGAGTGAAGAGCGCTTGGATACGAGCCTTTTGATATCCCTCCAAAACAAAATTCCAACCGATAAACCCAATCACCACCAAGATAAGTAATGCTATGAGAAGATGTTTTCGCCGAATACCCGATACAAGAAGAAATCCAAACCATACTCCAAATATAACTAGTGCTGTACCCAAATCTGGTTGAAGCAAGATGAGAACAAACGGCACTAGGGCGTAGACAAAAGACGAAAGTATGACTCGCAATCTTCCAATAGCTACGTGCCTCACAGCAAAGAAACCGGAAAGGAGAATAATGAGGGCCGCCTTCATGAACTCAGATGGTTGAATCTGGAAAGCACCTAGTGGAATCCAGCTTCTGGCTCCACCAATTGTCGGCGCTACGAAGTATGTGACGATCAATAGAACAAGTACTAGAAAGTAAAAACTGGAGAAGACCCATCTGTAGCTAAGGAGGGCTCTTATATTCAAAAGAGGTAGTCCAACTAGGAAAAATACAGCGGGAATAAGCCAAATTAACTGTTTGACAACCAAATCTTCCCCAGAAGAGGCAAGCACCAAAAGACCCATTAGAACTAGAGTAGCGGTAGATAAAAGGAGTTTTAAATCCAGCTTATTGCTTATAGTACCTCCCATTGATTAAATTATTCTCCAGAAAACTTCTGTTAGGTCTGGATCTGTGAAAGTATCATTGCGCGGAACTGAAATTAGAAAATCTCTTGTCTCAAATGCCTGTAGGTTACTAATATTGGCACTTCCAATATTAGCCAACTTTCCATCCTCCGAGTAAAAGAGGGCTGTAAGTACAACTTCCGACATCACAAATCCAGAATCGTTAGTAATAGTTCCTCTTGTTTGAATAGTTTGCTCTGGGAAAGTCGTAACGATGTTTTTAATCTCGACATCGTAATCTGTAAGTTCTGCTTCTGGAACAAACTCAAAGTCACCTATGGAAAACGTTACCTCCCCTACCTCCTCGAGGGGGGCATCAAAACCAACTGCTGCTATATATTTTTCTTCCCTTACTCCTATATTGAGTTGCCCCTCTATCTTACCCAAAGAATTTCCTTCATTTGTGGTAATATCAAATTGATAAGGCGCCTTGGATACCCCAAAGTTTCTACTTGAATTTTCCACCTTAACCACAAAGCTAGTCTTTCCTCCTACGCCCACCATATCCACTCCTCCTATTACGAGGCGGAGATCTCGTAGTTCACAATCTTCGCACGGACCTCCACAATCTACGCCGGTTTCATTTTGGTTTTGTAAACCATCTGTGCAAGTTAGAACATCCGCTGGTCTTGAAATCCAAAACAACCACGCAACAATAGCTAGAATCGATAGATATAAAAGTCCATAAAGTATCTGTTTTAAGACCCTAGGCATCTGTCTTCTTATTGTATACAAAAAGCAAAAACCCGCTATGGCGGGTTCTTGTTATCAGAAACTTCTATATGCCGGCGAAACCTACTTTCGCCTAAACTATCATCAGCACCGTACATTTTCACTTCCGAGTTCGGAATGGGATCGGGTGGTACACATACGGCTAAATCACCGGCAAATAGAAGCTTCTGAATTGATCAGACGCTTAAGTGGCCAATTTCTCCTTAACCCCTCTTTTTAATAAAAAGAGGCAACGGTCTATTAGTACTCCTCGGCTGAATACCTTACGGCACTTACACCTGGAGCCTATCAACCCGGTAGTCTTCCGGGGACCTGAATCTAATCTTGGGT
>CAZSWG010000006.1:0-17433 GCA_964610795.1 uncultured Candidatus Saccharibacteria bacterium
CGTAGATCGAGTTCGAATCTCGACAGCCCGACATGAAAGTTATTTTAATGCGCCACGGCGAAACGGATAGTAACCGCGATGGTATTTGGATGGGGAGAGAATTAGATGTATCCATTAACGAAACCGGTAAAACACAACTAGAACAAACCATTTCACGAATAAAACCATTAAACCCGGAGGTTATCATTGCTTCTCCATTGAGGCGCACTAGAGATAGCGCAGAAGTACTAGGGAATACTTTTGGGATTCCCGTAGAATTGGACGACCGGCTAATTGAAGTAGGGGTAGGGTCTCTATCCGGAAAGACTAGAGTGGAGGCAGCTAAGTTAATGAGTCTCTCTTTGGAGGAAGTAATGCGTCAATATCGTATTGGCCAATATGACTACACTTCAGTTGGAGGAGAGTCAGCCAAGCATATATTTGATCGAAGTCAGGATTTTTTGAATGACCTGTCTAAAAGGAAAGAGAAGTGCGCAATCATTATGACCCACGGAGGCATAGTTAGATCACTTCACGAGCTGATCACCGGAGATCTCTCTTTTGCATATGAAGGAATACCTAATGCGAGCGTATTAGTTCTAGAATATGTCTGACATTCTAAAAATTGCCCACCGCGGAGCCTCTGGTTATGAGCCAGAGAACACAGCAGCTTCTTTCAAAAAGGCTATAGAGATGAATGTGGATATTATCGAACTTGATGTGAGGGCATGTAGAACGGGGGAGTTAGTAGTGTTTCACGACTTGACCTTGGAGCGCACAACTAACGGTTCAGGCATAGTGGCTAACTCCTCTTTGGATGAATTGAAAAAATTAGATGTAGGAGGTGGAGAACACATCCTTACTTTAGAAGAGGCTATCGATCTGATTGGGCAAGGGGCAGTGATAAACATAGAAATGAAAGGTAAGGGAGTCGCGGATAAGTTAGTCAAAATCTTGCAGGGGTATTTGGAGAAGGGGTATCCCCCAGAATCTTTTATAGTTACATCTTTTGATAGAAAAGAATTCCACCGATTTGCCTTAGCAAACCCTGGGGTAAGCTTAGGGATATTGGTAGGGAAAGACATTTTCGATTTTCTAATAAGAGCTAAAAGATATGGGGTATATTCTATACATCTTCCCCAACCGTATCTAAAGAAATGGCTTGTGAAGTTTGCTCAGAAACAAAACTTCAAAGTTTTTATATATACTCTTAACTCCATCTGGGACATAGCTAAGGCGAAAATGATAGGAGTGAATGGAATATTCTCCGACTATCCGGACAGGATCTAAATATCTAGAAATGACATGAGCCCCAGAATCAAGGACAGAGAACCGTGAGGCTCATCTCATCCTCGAATGGGGCTCGAGGGGCCTAGTAGCTACCGGGGTGGGCAAAGATCTCGTCCTGGAACATGCGTCCACACGAGTATCCGGTATGGATAACCACTGTCTGAGGGCTTTGTCCCGTTGCCATCACCCTCTCGACCACGTGGATACCCTGTTGAAGTCCATAGCCACGCTCGGCCAAACCCTCCTTGAGAAAGCTCGCCAGAGTGTCTGTCCTTGGGCGTGTGTCCGCCCACTTGCCGGCAACTTCGCCAGCCAAATTACGAACATCCTCTCTACTGACTCCGTTCATGTAACCACCTCTCCTAGTCGTAACAGGTTCTTTGTGTGCTACATGACATACAAAGAACCAGCTACGACTACTCTCTTAAGGAACCACGCAAGAGCGATTTATATACCAACTGAGAGAAACTGTCAAAAGGTTATAGTTCCTCCTCTTTAAGGCGAAAAATTTTCTTCCAGAAATTAGGGTGGTCAACGACCAACTCGCTAAATACGGCAAATGGGACAGCCACCCAAAAGGCTACTGCTACAGTATCCCAAAATGTTTCTACGCCCGAAGCTAGATTGATCGCTATTAAATCCTCTATTACTCCAAAGACGACACCGATCACAAGGAACTCTAGAATCCGAAGCCATAAGCGTCTGTTCTTTCTTGACATACATTTCATTATAGCGAAACTTACACCTGCACGGTATTATAAGAGTGCATTTATGGTGGGCGTAGCTCAATGGCAGAGCCCCAGCTTGTGGAGCTGGTTGTTGCGGGTTCGAATCCCGTCGCTCACCCTGCTAAGTAACTAAGGATTATAGTAGAATCTTGATATGGAAGAGAAACTGCTTCACGAGGTTGTTATCACCGCAATTATTGAGAATGAGGGCAAATATCTCATTACTCGCAGGTCTCCTAATAAAAAGAGGTTTCCAGGTAAATGGACTGTTCCAGGGGGTAAGCTAGAAACCGAAGACTACGTTAATCTTCCCAAAGACACGGAAAACTACTGGTACAACGTTTTAGAACAAGTTTTGAAAAGAGAAGTTAAGGAAGAGGTTGGATTAAGTATCAAAAACATTGAATATGTTACGAGTTTAGCAACGATTCACGATGATGGAGCCCCTTCATTGGTTATCTCTTGTCTAGCGGAATATGAAGAGGGTGAGATAGTGCTGCAGGAGAATGAGACAGATAAATACGAGTGGGTAACAGTAGAAGAAGCCAAAAACTATGATTTAATAGATGGTATCTATGATGAGATTGTAATGGCGGACAAACAAAGAAAAGGAGAAAAAGGTGAGTGGAAAAGACATTAATTTATGAAATGCGTTATCTCGGGAAGTTTTAGAAAATTTTACGCTCAAGTAGTAGAGCTCATTGATGAGTTTAGTGAATTAGGGATAGAGGTTCTTTCGCCAGCTAAGTCGGGAATAGTTAATCCAGGCGGAGAATTTGTGATACTAAAGTCAGACAACGGCGAATCCATTAAAGACCTAGAACAAAAACATCTAGATGCAATTAAAAACGCTGACTTTCTATATATTTGCAATCCAGGAGGATATGTAGGCAAAAGTGCATCTATGGAAATTGGGTATGCCCACGCCTTAGGAAAACCAATATACTCTGTGGAAAAACCAGAAGATGAGACTTTAGCGGAATTCGTTGTGGTCAAAAGACCATCAGACATTAAGTAAACAAGTTCTAACATCCTCCAGTCCCTGACCCTGCTAAGCAACTTGGTATAATAAAAAGATGAACAAAAGATTAGGTATGGTGATGATCAAAGTCCTTACGCTTAGCGTCATTATATTTTCGGTCAGTGCTTATTTTATTTACAACATACAACTAATTGGCTGGGTGATATTTGCTCTGGGATGGCTATGTATAGGTTCTTTGCTCCTATTCAAGATCACGATAAAGAACGTATGGCCAGACATTATATTTGGTTTAATTGATAATGGCATTCTAGCTATCTTAGCGGTTATCGGTGGAGCCATAGCTGGAGTAGCTGGAGCAATCATCGGTGGAGCGGTGGGAAATGCTATCACCGATGGAATTGCAGGAGTCTTTGAGGGACATATGGCCGAAAGATTAAGAGAAAAGGAAGTCTCTGAAGAGAGAACAATGCTCGGTTCATCAATTGGCAAAATGGCTGGATGTCTTTTGGGCGCTGGAGCAGTGCTAATTATAGTCAACCTTATCAATATCAGTTTTTAGTGATTATAGTCCGTAAAACATTTATCCTCTAGAAATCAGCAGGCTCTGATGTCCTCCAATCCTCACCTCCGGCACCCAAACCCCAGTATTTCTCATAACCTCAGTCAGAATGTCCTTCACGATACCACCCTAGGATTGACACAGATAGGATAGTATTGCTATCTTCCCGTTAGCACCCAAGGAGGCTACATGGCCATTTTGACGGCGCGTGTCTCAGAAGAGACGTCAGAGTATGAACGATTGAGGATTCTCCATAAGTACTTCTTGGAGGTCCTCGTGCAGGACGCTCAGGACGGAACCCAGTTCGACAGCGATGTTCTCGACGCCATCAGGGCTCTCAAGGAGAAGTACAAGTAGTTGGAGTCCCCCAATATGCCGCCCGAGTGGAGACGTTCCGCTCATCCAGGGCGGCGTTTCCACATCTAGATATTCATAAAACAAGTCCTAACATCCTCCAGTTCCTGACCCTACTAAGTAACCTAGTATTACTAGTGTCCTAAGTGTGGAGGTGGAGTATAGCGCCGAGGATTTTTTCTATATTTATTGTGCAACCTTTCAAGTTTGAGTTTTATAGATGGTTTTATTTGGTGCATCTCATCAAATATATCTACTAAATTCCTCATGCTAGCCGACCATTTGTCGGGGTCTCTTGTATAGACTTCTTTAGCATGCTTGTTAATATGCCTCTTGATTGTTGTGGGAGTCTCATCCTCTATAATATCTTTCACCCACTTTCGATGGTATTTGATTTGCTGAGCCTTAGATAATTTGCGCCACATTTTTAGATTATATCAAACAGGTTCTAACATCCTCCAGCCCCTGACCCTAACAAGGGGCTTGTATGGTAGGATTTTGGATATGAGAAAATCGTTCGTCTTTTCTATCTTAGGGATTTTTTTGAGTATCTGGTTGGCGGTAATAACCAACTTGTATATCAATGGCACGGAGGATGTCTTTGGTAATCGGGACTATGGATTTGAGGCTATTCTTGCTTGGAGTTGGGCATACCTATTAGCTATTGCCATGCTTGCTTCCGTATTTGGGATAGCCATAGAAGTAGCGAGAAAACTTGGGAAGAAGGAAGTTGACGATGCAATTGTTAAGCTCGTTAGGCGCATAGTACTCATAATTTTAGTTACTTTCTCTGCCTTGTTGGGACTTGCTGGTTTAATACATCCATAAAACAAGCTCTAACTTCGTTCAGTTCCCGACCCTCATTAATTTGATATAATCAAAACTGATTTTCATGTTTATATTATCAGAATGGAGCGTGGATGATTATTTAGGACTTTTGGGTTTGATCTCGGGGGTGCTTTGTAGCCTTTACCTCTTATATGACTGGCTTAAGTACAGAAGGGAACAATCAGTAACTTTGTTGTGGGCTATTAGCCTCACATTGTTCTATATATTTCTAATTCCGTTTATCCTAGTTAAATTTGGTACTAATATTACCCTGCCCGAATGGTTCACTTTTTTTGCCAATACCATTCCCCTTATCTTTTTGGGGTGGGTCTTTATCTACTGGGGTATTTTGCAGATGAAATCAAGTATTACAAGGGGAAAATCATTTAGGTTAAAACTTTTCTTATCATTATGGGTTATAACATCATTTATTTTTTATGCTTTCAGATTCTCCTCACCAGAATATGGGAAAATTTTATCAGTTATAGGCATTGTAATTTTTTTCTTGACTGTACATGCCTTATGTCTTTCAGTTTTATGGGGGTTATTTAAAAAAGAATGGGGACGTATAAATATCCAAGTAAGCACTGGACTCATTCTAATGACCCTTGCGGTTATCCTCTCGACAGCAAGATATATCATTGTTCTTGGAGGCCTAGCACAACTTCCTCAAGACCTATGGCTTCTCACAATAGCGAGTTTTGATATTGGATTTATTTTACGAAGCGTAGTGGTTATTCTGTTAGCCGTTGGACTTACGCTGGTGCATAGGCATTATTTTGCTGAACCTAAGGCATAAATACACATACCACATCGTCTTCATATAGGTTCTAACATCCTCCAGTCCCTGACCCCTACTAACCAATTAAATATTAGAAGTATATAAAAGCACAAAACCCCGCCTCCTTACGGGGTTCGTGCATACGAACTTCGCAGGTTGCGGGGCTAGTAGTACTGAGGCGTAGCTGGGTTGGCGCGGCCGAAGACATCGCGGAAGTTGATGACCCCACTCAGGGAAAAGAGGATGGAAAGGATGGCGGTGCCGATAACGACAAGTGCCACCGTCCCAGGAACCGTGTGGGCCCCCTCGACGACCCATCGGTCTCTCCAGAAGGAGAATATGACATAAGTGAACTCGATGAGAACACCCACGGCAATCATCCACACACCGAAGGGCTGCCAACTCCGCAGTATGGCCGTAGCCAAGAGGCCAATCCACACCATCAAGGAACCGATTGCCACAAGGAACAGCTTGGGCTTGGAAATCGTAGAGACGACATCAAGATGTTCGTCCAAGGTGACCTCCTCTGGTCACAATCCATATATCATATGAGTCCTAACTTCGTCCAGCCCTGACCCTAACAAGGAGCTTGTGTGGTGTGGTAGGATTTAGATATGTTACGTGTTCGTGCCGTCCAGCAGGAAACATCTGCATATTGTGGACCAGCGTGTATCCAAATAGCTCTAGATTATTTTGGCGTCAAAGTATCTCAGGCTAAGCTGGCTAAAATCTCTGGAACAACTCAGAAAAGCGGAACTCCTAATCTGGGGATGATAAAAACAGTAGAAAAATATGGATTCAAAACGGTAGTTAAGGAAAACTCAACAACCTTCGGCGATATAAATAGGTACGTGGTTGGTAAGAAAGTCCCAGTAATAATAGATTGGTTCTCTGCTTATGAGCACCCAGCCAATGGTCACTATTCAGTTGTGATTGATATAAATAAAACCCACATTACTCTTTTCGACCCAGGAATAAAAAAGATACGCAAACTTCCCCTAAGGGAATTCATACAACTTTGGTTCGACTTCGATGGAGACATAGCTCTCGATAAACTTCCCGTTAGAATGTATTTTCGTTGGATGATGGCGGTGATACCGAAAAAGAGTTAATCAAAGTAAGCCCTAACATCCTCCAGCCCCACTAGATCTGATATACTTTAAGCACAATGGATTGGCTATTAGTTTTGGGACTCACTGCTGCCGTGTTTACAACCTCAGCGGGGATACCACAGCTTATAAAGGCAATAAAAACTAAATCCACAAAAGATCTCTCTCTTGGAATGTTCATTATCCTAAGCATAGGAGTTCTTCTTTGGCTGATATACGGGATCATCACAAAAGATGCCCCTATCATTGTGGCTAATACAATTGCACTGGTAGGATCATCTTCACTCTTAGTGCTTAAATTGAAATATAAATAGATCCCTCCAACTTCTAATGTGGTAGGATTCTAGATATGGATATAGATGCGTTAATTCTCTTGGTAGCGGCACATTTTTTAGGAGATTTTGCGTTTCAGTCAGACTGGATGATTAAGCTGAAAGGAACTTCTTGGGAGATAAATGGTTATCATGCCCTAACATATGCCGCGACATTATACGTAGTGGCATACCTAGGAAACTTAGGTCTTCCTATGTGGTTTTTTCTCGGCATATTATTATCTCACTTCTTAATTGATCCCCTCAAGGCAAAATATAAGGTTATCAAACACATCTGGTTGGATCAGATTTTGCATTTTAGCGTCATATACCTACTATTCGCCCTAAGCCAGGGGCTACTCTAGGGATTAGAGGTTAAATTAGTGGAAAAGAGTTCTTGCACTACTTCCCAGAATTCCCCTTGGTCACGATTTTCCTTCATGTAATACCACCACTCAGCCCCCCATAGGTAAAAGGTGTCCAAACCAGTTTTCCTAGCAAAATCTATATTTTCCCTAAGCTGATTGACGGTTAAAGTTTTTCCCATCTCTTCTATGGAAACATCTATTAACTCTCCATCAACCCATGGTTCTGCCTGTAGTTCTCCTACAAAGATTTTCTTACCCAGAATCTTATCTATCAGCCAAGCCCGAACACTATAAGAAGAAATTGGCATTGGCAAAGAAAGATACCTATCGAAATCGAGCGACCAAACTTTTCGGTATAAAGTGATAGCCAACCTATCGACCTCGCGAGCAGTATCAAACCACATTGATAATTCACCCGAATCAGAAGTTATAATTTCGTGGCTAGGATCTAGAGATCTCACCAATTCTATTTCTTCTCTTAGAAAAGCCTGATCTATAGACGGACAATAGCCATATCCGAAAAGAGGCTCATTTTCTACCTGCCAAGCACTAAGTGCTGGGTGATTCATGTATTGAGGCACTATCTCCTTAATCATTTCTAGAATCTCAGCCCTTAACTGTTCATCTGAGCTATCCTTTGCCCATGCTGGAATATGGCACTCTGGCCACCTAGGCGTTCTCATGCCTATCGCCAAGATAACCTCCGCTCCATTTTCTAAAGCTGTATCCATCTGCCAATCCAAATTTTCAAAATCAAATGCTTGATCCTGCGGCTCTATGTCGTCCCAGTGGGCCATAAGTCTCAAGTGCTTAACCCCCATATCTTGAAGTATTGATAAGTAGGATTCTTTCCAGTCTAGGCCGAGTCTTCGAGCTTGCTTCTCAGAAAAGTTAATTCCCCAAGTAGGATCCTCTACCTTCGGAGGATGAAGGGTATAAACCAAAACGATAACTAGGGCTATTAATAAAAGAATAATTAGATATCGCCTCATGAAGTCCTATTCCTAAGTACAGCCTTTGTTATATTAGCAACACCGCCCCTCTCCATTTCTACAAATCCTTGTAGGGCAGCCTCGGCGAATAAGCCCTTGTCTATAAAATCGATGATCCACTCTGCTGCATACTTGGGATTAAGTTGATTTACTGCAGAACCTACCTGAAGTAGCCAATCAGAATTACGCACCTCCTGGGAGCCGATGGGAGGGCTTAAAAGTAAAGGTATTCCTAGGGCAGCGTAGAATGAAACCTCAGAAGGCTTAGTCCATAACACATCAGTTTCGTGTAACACATCGGCAAATTCCTTGAAGTAACCATCCTTATCTGCGCAAGCCATAACTTCAACCTCCTTTCGGGAAAGATCTAATTTTCTGGCAACCTCGCTGAACCTCGATACGGCATCCATGTGGGTTCCAGCAGCCATAATTAGTTTTAGCTTATGCTCCTTGAGTGGTTGGACTAATGCCTCAATGATCTGTTGACCCAATTCTTGTTGTGCACCAGCTCCTCCTATAGCAAAAGTAATAGTAGGGGGACCATCTACCTTACTAGGCAATGAACCTAAATATTTTTTGACCAAGCTAGTGTATTTTTTTACATATTCCCCCTTGGGGTCTAGGCGAACTAGGCGTTTCTTGAGATCTTTCTTAACCGTGTCCATATTGGTCAACTCTTCCGGTAGAGGGAAACCTGTATAAATGATATTTTTCTCCGGCACGCCATATTGACCCAAACGCTCAGCTACTATTTGGCTAGGAACAAGATATTTTATCCGTGTTTCTCGAGGCTTTGATGATACCCAGGTACGCGCAATATCACTATCAGTTACTAAAAGGTAAATAGGGCCCTCATATTTCCAATGTTCAGCCATAAAGGCTGGAATAGAAAAAGTAGCTATTAGGGGTATAGGGTTTTGATTCAGTTTTTCTATCAGGTGCCGACCCCAATCCTTCTTTTCCATGAGCCTATATATGGTTTTTAACTGTAGAGTAGGGGGAGTAAGAGAACGTTTTTTGGGATAAAGGGGTTTGATCTCTTGTATCTTATCCATTAATCCAAAAATAGGCTTACCCAGTATAGGCACCTTTTTGAATCTAGAAATAAAATCATAAAAATCTCTAGTATTTTCCCAGACTGACCTATCTTGGTCAGGGATATCTAGGTAATTGTTGGCCGATATAACCTCTCCTCCTTGGGCAATACCTTTTAGGGCAAAAGCAGCTCTTTGATGCCCATATCCCATATCCACAGCAACTATCCAGGCCTTCTCCATTGTTTTTATAGTATCACATCTCCATGTGGTACTATTCCGAACATGAGTTACAAAAACATTCCATTGGGGAAGCCAGAACAGTTTAATGCTGTTGTAGAGATTTCTAAGGGAGGTGAAAACAAGTATGAATATGATGAAAACCTAGACTCCATAAAGTTAGACTGGGTTTTTAGTGGGGGATTTCATTTCCCATTTGATTACGGCTACATTCCTCAAACTCGGGGTGGCGACGGGGATCACCTCGACGTATTTATCATTGCTTCTCACCCCCTTCAAATTGGAACCATTGTAGAGTGTCGTCCAGTTGGGATGATAGAGCTTCTAGATAGAGGAGAAGAGGACAATAAAATCCTTGCAGTTCCAGTAGCAGACCTAAAATATGCTAATTGCAAAGGTTTAGAGGATTTAGATTTTGATTATGAAAGTGTTTTTAGGGAGTTCTGTAGGGAATTGGGGGTCCAGAAGGACAAAGTTGTAGAGATTAAGGGGTTTAGAGATCAAGCTGCGGCCATTAAAGCAATAGAATTCGGTCATAATAAATTTTAGCAGTCTAGCACCCACAAAAATGAATAGTAGAGGGTGCGATTTGATATAATAGAGTCATGAAGCAGATAACTGCGCTGAGAACCGTTTTGTACATAGGAGTGTTTGGACTGTTATTCTCCGGATATCTTTCGTATCAAGAATTCTTTGGGGACGCCGAGGACGCAGGTTGTAATGCCCTAGGCCAACCAGGGACTATATTGGGGTACCCACCATGCATATACGGTTTCTTCATGTATCTGTTTATCGTGATCGTTTCCACTTTGGGATTAAGAAAGAATAATAAATAAAATAGCATGAAGGGCTTTCTAACTTTTATTCGCGAGCAAGGCGTAATGGGTTTAGCCGTCGGCTTTATCCTCGGTGGAGCTGTTAGTAAGGTAGTTACTTCTCTCGTAGAGAATATTGTCCAGCCTCTTTTGGGATATGTTCTAGGTTCAGCCAGCGGTTTAAATAGTTTGGCCTTTGGGCCTATAACGTACGGGCAATTTATAACAGCCCTTGTTGATTTCTTGGTAATCGCAGCAGTAGTGTATTTGATGGTTAAGGTTTTAAAACTAGATAAGCTAGATAAAAAGAAAGAATAAGCACATATTTACCTTGGGGTAAATTTTTTTGTGCCCGAAAATCTAAAATTATAAGAACAAATGAACTTGATCGAAGCAATAATATTAGGGATCACTCAAGGATTAACGGAATGGATTCCCATTAGCTCAGAAGGAGTAACAGTTCTATTGGGAGTCAACTTTTTAGATGGGATAACCTTAACCGAGCTTATCAGGCTGTCTTTGTTTTTACACCTAGGAACTTTTCTAGCCGCCGCAGTGTATTTTAAAAAGGACATTTTAGAATTAATAAAACAATTATTGAAATATCCAAAAGCAGATGCAGACACAAAGGCTACACTTAACTTCTATATTATAGCCACAGCTATTAGTGGGGCTTTGGGGCTTACTATTCTAAAAGTACTAGAGAAACTAGAGGGAGACTTTGGCTTTACCGGTAAAGCGATAATAATTGCTTTGGGAATCCTCCTTCTTATAACCGGATTGGTTCAGCTTAAAAGAAAAATCGAAGGGCAAAGAAATGTTGGGCAATCAAACCTCACCGACAGCATTCTGGTGGGGGTAGCCCAGGGCATCGCGGTGCTCCCTGGATTTTCTCGCTCGGGCATGACCGTTGCCACACTTCTTCTTAGGGGCTTTGACGATGTCCAATCCTTAAGGATGAGTTTCATTCTAAGTTTACCCGTAATTTTAATAGGCAATATATTCTTGGGAGCAGTTAAGTTTGTATTTACCGTTGATCTCTTTGTCGCGGTAGCCCTATCTTTCCTGGTCGGAATAGCGGCCATCCACCTTTTGATTAAGTTTGCCCAGAGAATTAAATTTGGATATTTTGTAGTCTTCTTTGGAGTATTGGTTATAATTTCCGCATTTATTACAACCGACATATGTTCAAATATGGATGGTAATCAACCCACAATTCCAAGCGGCTACGAGGATGTAAGTGGAAAAGGATTCTGTATGCCTATCCAAAACAATGTTTAAAAAAATTGTTGGTTTATTAAAAGAGAAGTCAAAATACACATCCGTTGGTTTTTTCTTCTTGTGGGGGATTTTGATGAGTACCCTTTCTGGTTCCCTGGAAACACTATGGAGTATTCCAGTTTTACTTTTAACTCATTCAGTAAGTGCTTTAGGAATATATTTTGGGATTCTAAAAGATAGATCAGGCAAAAGAGGGGTTTTGGGTATAGCTTTGAATATTCTAGGCATGATTTATAACCTCAGCATAGATATGCTCTTCTTGATGCTTTGATTCTAGTAGAATTGTTTAGATAAAGGTCGCTTAACTTACAACACTATGGATCTATCTATTTTTCTAGGGCAGGTGGTCAGCGCCTACCTTATCGTTATGGGTTTAGCGCTTTTCATTAATAAAGGAGAAATGATAAAAGCCGCCCATGAATTCGTGGGGGCAACTGCCAGCTTCGTCTTCTACGGTGCCATAGCCTTAATCTTGGGATTACTGTTAATTTTTTCTCACAACATTTGGGATGGTACTTGGAGGACAATTGTTACCGTAATGGGATGGGCTATTGCCCTAAAGGGGGCAACTGCAGTTCTTTTCCCCAGAGTGCTGAAGAAGACAGTAGGAGTCTTTTTGAAGGGCTCAATAGTAAACTTTGTGGGCTTATTGGTGATAGCGCTCGGTATTTATTTGGCATCCCAGGTTTTCTAAGATTAAATTTTATAGCGATGGGCTATATTGAGTAGCCCTTTGCTTGTTTTAAAGGTACTGATACCATTTATGGGTAGCATGAAATTTCGTATTAAATATCCAAACTTAACTTTATTTGGGATATCCATCATCGTAGCTATTCTCCTAATGTATTTTGGCATTCTTGATATGTTACTCGGTAATCTGGGTAGTTTTGGATACCTAGGCGCATTGATTGCTGGGATTCTTTTCCCAATTACCTTTACCTCACCCATCGCCGCCATAGCTCTTTTTTATTTAGGTGAACACTATAACTTTTTGGTTGTCGCGGGTATTGGAACAATAGGTGCTGTTTTGGGGGATCTCATAATTTTTCACCTTATTAAGGGTGGCGTTACCACAGAGATAGAAGAGATTCGGGAAGAATACAAAGAGGCACACCCAATTCATGGACATCGTGAGCGCCACAGGGAGTTGGTAAAACTTTTTCATAGCAGGCCCTTCCATGCACTAGCTCTTTTTATGGGAGCCATTTTTATATTGGCACCTGGACCAGATGAGTTGGGGATAGCTATCTTTGCCTCGTACAACGTTGATATGAGAAAGTTTATTCCCCTCTCTCTTGTCTTAAATGCAGCAAGCGTCTTGATAGTTACTTGGGCTGGCCATAGTGCTGTATAATACCACCAATATGAAGGACCCTCAGATTCAAAAACTAATCAAAGCAGAGCTCAAGAGGCAAAAAGAAACCCTGGATTTAATAGCGTCCGAGAACATGGCGTCTACCGAAACTCTAGAGTTACTCTCCTCCGTTTTATCCAATAAATATTCAGAAGGATATCCGGATAAACGTTATTATCCAGGAAATATTTACGCTGATACCGTGGAGAAGTTGGCCGCATCGAGAGCCCTCAAATTATTCAAACTCTCCCCAGAAAAATGGCACGTTAATATGCAACCATATTCAGGATCACCAGCAAACTTTGCGGTTTACTTTGCTCTCATTGAGCCAGGAGAAACTATTATGGGAATGAAATTAGCCGACGGAGGTCACCTTACTCACGGTCACAAAGTATCTGCGACCGGAAAGATCTGGAAAAGTGTTCAATATGGCGTTGATCCAAAGACGGGAATGGTGGATTTCAAAGAAGTTGAAGCATTGGCTAAGAAGCACAAGCCAAAGATTATAGTTTCTGGCTTTACTGCATATCCTCGAACTTTTGAATTTAAGAAGTTTAGAGAAATCGCTAATAAAGTTGGGGCGTACCACATGGCAGATATGTCCCACATTGCTGGTCTAGTAGCGGGTGGAGCCCACCCATCACCATTTCCGTGGACGGATATAGTTATGACAACTACCCACAAATCCCTAAGAGGTCCAAGGGGAGCAATGATTTTTGCCAGTAGAGAATCTCGTATAGCAAAAAAGAACAAAGTAGATTTACCAAGCGCCATAGATAAGGCTATCTTTCCTGGACTTCAAGGAGGACCACATGACAATGTGACCGCCGCTAAGGCACAAGCATTTTTCGAAGCGCTTAAGCCAGAATTTAAAATATACGCCAATCAAATTGTTAAAAACGCCAAGGCTCTAGCTAAGGCGCTGACTCAAAAAGGTTTTGATTTAGTTAGTGGAGGAACAGACACCCATTTAATTTTGATGGATGTGCGCTCTATGGGCGTTGATGGTATGGAGGCAGAGAAAAGGTTAGAAAAAGTAGGCATTATTGCCAACCGCAACTCTGTACCAGGAGACCCCTCGCCATTTAAGCCATCTGGTGTAAGATTGGGAACGCCCTCCCTTACCACCAGAGGCATGAAGGAAAAGGATATGAACACAGTAGCGGATCTTATCCATAGAGCCATCAAGGGAGATAAGCAAGTAAAAGCAGAAGTCTTAAAGTTATGCAAAAAATTTCCGGGCAAACAATTTCTGGGGAAATAGTAGAGAAGCTCCAAGGTCTCCCTAAAATAAAGAAGATTCTCGCCGCAGTAATGGTAGGAAGCGATCCTACCTCTTTAAGTTTCCTACGTCAGAAAGAACAATTTGCTGAAAAACTAGGCGTTGACTTCAGACGCTATGATTTGCCCACAAATATGGGCAATGATGATTTAAGAAAAGAGGTTGGCAATATATCCAAACAAAAAAGCGTAGGGGGTGTAATTGTGCAGCTTCCTCTCCCAGAGGGAGTTAATAAATACTATGTCTTAAATGCTATGGATAAAGAGAAAGACGTAGATGTTTTAAGTGAGCGTGCTCTAGGGGCATTCTACAATGATCGCAATCTAGTGTGTCCACCAGCAGTAGAGACAGTTAAGGAAATTATAGAAAGGCAGAATATAGATTTATCTAAATTAAATGTAGCGGTAGTTGGGTTAGGAGCATTGGTGGGAAAACCCATAGCTTTGTGGCTAATGAATAAGTGCGCCCACCTAGATCTTCTAGGGAGAGGCAGCAGCCTGAGTATTTTAGCCGAAGCAGATATCGTTATATCTGGAGTAGGAGAAGCTGGATTAATTAAGCCATCTGACCTAAAAGAAGGAACTGGAGTTATAGATTTTGGATATTACTACTTTGGGGATGGAAGATTGTCAGGAGATCTAGATACTGCCTCTCCTGAAATAGAAAAACTTTCTTTTTATACCCCAACCCCGGGTGGAACTGGCCCGATTTTAGTAGCAAAGCTTTTAGAAAACTTCTACAAATTAAATAGCGAGCATGTTTAATCGCGTTACCCTAATATTCGTTGGATTAATCTTACTTGCCGGAATAGCCTTCACGGCGAAAACCTTTTTGGGAAGAGAAAGAGTATCGGTATTTAATAGGGGAGAAGAGTCTGAAGGGGAAAACGAAGATTTATCCATTCTTTTGTTAGGGCAAGTGGGCCCAGGGCAAGGTGGAAGATGGCACGCAGCTCCCAACTTAACGGACGCCATAGTGCTGCTTCACTATGACCAATTGAATAATAGAGCAAACCTAATTTCTCTACCCAGAGACTTATACGGTAAGTTTGGGGAGGAGTATTTTAAGCTAAATCGTCTTTACGAAGAGGGGAAGGCAGCAGAATTATTAACAGGAGTGCAGGATATCACGGGCATCGCAGTGGATAAATATCTAGTTATAGATTTAAAGATTGTAAGCGAAGCCATAGATAAGCTTGGAGGTATAGATATTGATCTCCCATCGGCGGTAGTAGATTCAGTGAGTGGATTTACACTAGAGGCTGGCCCACAGAGATTAAGTGGAGAGGATGCCATCTGGCTTATTAGAAATCGCTTTGCCCCAGAAGGGGATTTCTTCCGTGAGAAAAACCAACATTTAGTTATTGAGGCGGTTTTCGATAAATTTAATAGCTTATCATCGTGGCGTAAGACGGCTTTTATGTTTAGTTTACTACCAGAGATAAACAAAAGTGAATCTAACTTTAGTGTAGGAGATGTTATCTACCGAATTGGTAAAGTAGAAAACGCAGAATTTAACAGTATAGTGCTAGATTTTGGCACTCAACTTCTAGTAAGCAGTAAAATCGAAACCTTTGATGGCCAAGAGGCATATGTTTTAATCCCCAGTGAGGGGATTAATGAATACGGAAAGATAAGGGAGTTTATAACCCAGGAGATCCCTAAACCTCTTTAGCCTCTGCGGTCTTAATTACGGCCTTCTCTATTTCTCCCAAAAGCTTCTTATCGCCCTTAAGGGTTTGACGGGCTGTTTCAATACCCACTCCTAACTTTGTTTCACCAAAACTGTAGGTTGCCCCAGCCTTTCGCACTAATCCCATCTCTAGTGCCAAACCCAAAACATCTCCTTCATATGAAATGCCCTCTCCATACATGATGTCGAATTCAGCAACCCTAAACGGCGCTGCTACCTTATTTTTAACTACCTTGGCTCTAGTACGAGAGCCAATAATCTCTTCCCCCTTTTTGAGCTGGCCTTTGCGGCGTATGTCTACGCGCACCGATGAGTAGAACTTTAAGGCTCTTCCTCCAGGTGTTGTCTCGGGATTGCCGAACATAATACCAATCTTCTCTCGTAGTTGGTTTATAAAAATGATTATGGTGCCACTGTTTGCAGCAATAGCTGTGATTTTACGTAGGGCTTGAGACATCATGCGCGCTTGTAAGCCAATAAATTTAGATTCCATATCTCCATCAATTTCTGCTTTTGGAGTAAGGGCAGCTACCGAGTCAACCACTACAATATCAATCATCCCAGATCGGATAAGACTTTCGAGAATATTAAGAGCCTCCTCACCGCTATTGGGTTGAGAGATTAGAAGCTCGTTAATTTTTACTCCAATCTTTTTTGCATATTCTGGATCTAGCCCGTGCTCGGCATCTATGAAAGCAGCTTTCCCTCCCTTGGCTTGGGCACGCGCTATGGTAGAGAGAGCTAGGGTAGTCTTACCGGAAGACTCTGGACCGAATATTTCAACAATTCTTCCCTTGGGAAATCCTCCGACTCCCAAAGCCATATCCAAAGACAAAGAACCAGTGGATATAGCATCCACGTTTACCTTGCGAGCATCTCCCAATTTCATGATAGCCTCATCTCCGTATTTACTGCGGAGAGTTTCTAGAAGACTATCCAAGTCCCTTACTGTTTCCTCTTTAGTTTTCTTCTTGACTGGTGGCATTCTCTATTGGCTCGATTATATTTTCTGTCTCAACGACGGGCGCTTTGTAGACTACTTGTTTTATCAACTTAGTCTCTCTTCCGAGGTACCTTCTTACTTTAAAGACTAAAGTATTAGATCCCTCACTTAGCTGAACTCGTGTCTCAAAAGCTCCAATATCATTAGTATAGATGATTTCCTCGTTTAGGGTTAGTCGATCGTCTGGGTTGATTTTGCCGGTGATCGTGATGACTGACTCTTCGGTTATTTCAGGTACAGAAACTTCTATGCTGGGTTTTCCGGAGATGCGGTTAAAATTCAAACTAATTAAAAGGAAAATGATAAGCCCAGCGACAATCCAGAGCATATTTCTTTTACTCATTTTCTGGAGAGCGAAGCGATTTATGGGTAAACGGTCATGTTCTCCAGAAGATAGTGCTTCTACGGAAGACCTAAAGATCTGCCATAGATAATCATTCTCTGCTCCTAG
>CAZSWG010000007.1:0-16964 GCA_964610795.1 uncultured Candidatus Saccharibacteria bacterium
CGATGGCTTGAAACCAGTGCACCGCAGAATCTTATGGGCCATGTGGAACTCTGGTGTTACACACTCTGCCAAATATCGAAAATCGGCGAATATCGTGGGTGAGGTGATGGGTAATTATCACCCCCACGGAGATGTGGCCCTTTATGATGCTGTGGCGAGAATGGCCCAAGACTACTCACTGCGTTATCCATTAATAGACGGACAAGGAAACTGGGGAAATATTGACGGTGATCCTCCTGCAGCCATGAGGTACACGGAATGTCGTCTTTCTAAAATAGCAGAGGAGCTATTATCTGACATAGAAAAAGATACAGTTGATTTTATCCCCAACTACGACGACAGCCGCAAAGAGCCAGTAGTGCTTCCCTCAAAGTTTCCCAACCTTTTGATTAACGGTTCGGATGGTATTGCTGTGGGTATGGCAACTAAAATTCCTCCCCACAACCTTACAGAAATAATTGATGCCACCGTCCACTTAATTGCCAATCCAAAGACTACATCAGAGGACCTCATGGAATTTATTAAGGGCCCCGATTTTCCAACCGGAGGTGTAATCTATGATCGAAAAGCTATTGTTGCTGCATATGCTTCGGGAAGAGGAGCTATTACCGCTCGTGCCAAAGTAGACATTGGCGAAAAGGACATCGTTATTACAGAAATTCCATATCAGATAAACAAATCAGATCTGCTTATTAAGATGGCAGAGCTGGTTAATGACAAAAGGATTGAGGGGATACGCGATATTCGAGATGAATCCGATAAGGATGGTATGAGGGTAGTAATTGAACTGAAGCAAAGCGCGGTTCCTCAAAAAATTATGAATCAACTTTGGAAGCACACGGAGCTTCAGAAAGATTTCCATCTTAATATGGTTGCTTTGGCGGAAGGCATTAAGCCCGAAACCATGTCTATAAAGGACGTGATTGCGAGCTTTGTGGAACACAGGCAACAAGTTATCTCACGTAGAACCAAATATGACTTAGAGAGGGCCAAAGAAAGAGCCCACATCCTAGAGGGACTCTCAAAAGCACTCGACAATATAGATAAGGTAATTGATACCATCAAGAAATCAGCCGATAGGGACAAGGCTAAAGAAAACTTGATGAAAAAATTTAAGCTTACCGAAGTTCAGTCGGTGGCCATCTTGGAAATGCGCCTACAGGCACTCGCCGCCCTAGAACGCAAGAAAATAGAAGATGAGCTCAAAGAAAAAAGACTCCTGATTAAAGAACTAACCGAACTTTTGGCTAATCCCAAGAAAATCTTAGGAGTGGTTAAGGATGAACTTGAGGATGTTAAGAAAAACTTTGGTGATGAAAGAAGAACGAAAATTGTAGCTGGAGGACTGAAAGAGTTTTCCGTAGAAGATTTAGTTCCCAAAGAAGAAACAATTATCACCATGTCGGGAGATGGATACATTAAGCGCGTTCCACCAACTACTTTTCGTTCACAACACCGTGGAGGGAAAGGATTAATAGGATCATCTGTTGGAGAAGAAGATATTCTAGCCTATTTCTTGGGAGCAAACACTCACGACGACATTCTTTTCTTTACTGACAGAGGAAGAGTTTTTCAAACTAAGGTTTATGAGATTCCTCAAGGAACACGCGTAAGTAAAGGACGCGCCGTTCACAACTTCCTGGAACTTCCAAGTGAAGAGAAGATCAGCGCTATCATCAACTACTCTAACGAAGAGAAGGGGCAAGAAAAAAGTCTTTTCATGGCAACCGAAAGAGGAGTAGTAAAGAAAACTGATCTCAAGGACTTTGCCAACATTCGTCGTACCGGAATTATCGCCATTAAACTCAATGAAAAGGATGCGCTTAAGTGGGTAACTCTTGTGGGGAAGGGAGATGAGGTAATTATGGCGACCAAGGAAGGCAAATCCATTCGCTTCAAAGAGTCTGATACTAGGGCAATGGGACGTTCTGCAGCTGGGGTCAGGGGTATTTCTCTCAAGGGAGGAGATATTGTTAACTCATTCGATATCATCCGAGAAGCCGAGAAGGCAGAATTTTTGGTAGTTATGGAAAATGGTTATGGAAAGCGTACGCCCCTTAGTCAGTATAAAGTTCAACGTCGTGGAGGAAGCGGTATTATCACGGCCAAAATTACTAGCAAAACGGGAGGCGTGGCTTCGTCACATGTTATAATCGATGAAGGAGAACTGTTAGCCATCTCCAAAAAAGGACAGGTTATCAAAACTAAAATAAAAGATATTAGAAAGACGGGTCGCGCTGCTCAGGGAGTGCGCATCATGACCCTTAAGCCAGGAGATAAGTTGGCTGGCACAGTGGCCCTCTAGAGTTAGATGCAATTCACAAGAAGCCAAATAATTTTTATAGCGATAGGCGGGCTTTCGGGCGTTATTTTACTCCTAATATTATTCGGAGTTTTACCGGGTAGAAGAGAAGATATAAATGTAACTGAGATTACCGTTTGGGGAGTAGAAGACACTCGAGTTTTTCAAACTATCACCAGGCAGTTTGAGAAGTTACGTCCAGATGTATCTATTTCATACAGACAATTTGAGGAAGATACATATGAGAGAGACTTATTAAACAACCTAGCTGCAGGAGAGAAGCCAGATGTTGTTATGTTTGAAAACAACTGGCTTTTGGAACACCAAGATAAACTACTTCCAGCCACCTTTACTATCGGCACCGCGGGACAAGCCCAGCTGGTGGAGAAATTTACCCTAAGCCAAATGCAAACCTTCTTCCCTAGAGTAGCGGAACAAGATTTCACTATAAAAAATGAAGTGTATGCCCTTCCTTTATATATAGACACCTTGGCCATGGCGTATAATCGGGACCTTTTTGATAAAGGAGGCGTGGTTTTTCCACCAACAACCTGGGAAGAGTTAGGGAACACCGTAGGAAAACTTAAACTACTAGAAGGCAACGAGTTGTCTAGAGGAGCATATGCTATAGGGGGAACTTCCAAGAGCGTATTTAACACAAGCGATATTATCCAGGCGATGCTTTTGCAGGGAGGCGTAGATATGATCAATGCAAAACACAACCTCGCTTTGTTTGGAGAGAGCGAGGGGAAGGCAGTATTTGAAATATATACTCGTTTTTCTGACCCAAGTAGCAACTTTTATTCGTGGAATGACTCCATGCAGGAAGCAACAGAATCCTTTACCAAAGGAGACGTAACTGCAATATTCATTTACTCAAAAGAGATTCGTGATCTTAAGGCTCGCAATAGCTTCTTGGATATTGGCGTAGCCCCACTTCCACAACTCAATACCATAGAGGGCGTAACCATAGCGGATTATTGGGGACTATCCGTATTTAATGGAAGCATCCATCCCCTAGAAGCCTGGGACTTTGTAGTTTTTGCAACTACTAACGAAGAGGCTACCCAAACATACCTAGATTTAACCGGAAACCCACCAGCACTTAGAGGATTAATTGAAAGGAATTTAGACAATCCAGAATTGGGGGTGTTTGCCAGGCAATCGTTAGTAGCCAGAAGTTGGTTACAGCCAGGAGAAGAAGTTCTTCGCTTGGCTTTTGATGAAGCAATGAACTTGGTACTATCAAAAGAGTTAACACCTAGCAAAGGTCTCCAAAGAGCAGCTGCAATTGTTACAGAAGCTCTACAAAAAATAGAATGAGTATTATAAAAACTGTTTTAGCAGCAACCGGCCAATTTTCCGATAGGGGTATAGTTCCAGAATGCGGTCCCACTGGTCCAATAAAAGATGAGTTTGGCAATATCATCGCTCCTCAATGTGGTTGGACAGAACTCCTACAGCTAGGAGAAAACATTGTAAATACCCTTATCGCAGGAGCCTTCTTAATTACCACCCTCTTTTTGATTATCGGAGCATTTAAAATGATTACTTCTCAGGGATCTCCCAATAGACTTTCCTCTGCCAAGAGTAATATAACCTCTGCGATTATAGGATTAGTGATAGTGCTAGTTTCCTGGGTGGTTCTAAACTTTGCCCTCAATACATTTATAGTAGATAAGGAAAACTGTTCTCGTGAATGGTATCGTTTCCGAGGCTTGGAGTGTGAATTAACATCCCCAGCAGATGAGTAGGAGTATAATATGAGTATGAATTTTTTGAAGAAACTTGGGGTATATCTACTTGGATTCATCGCGCTGGCCCAGATGGCCTTGGCAGACAATGTGTATACTGATCCTGGAACAGCAACGGAAACAGATGCCGACCCCGCAGTTGTCAGAGGAATTTTTCAATTGCCCAACATACTCAAGGCAGACACCTTACCAGAATTGTTTGGAGAGATTGGCAAATTTTTGATTGGTCTTTCTATCCCGCTACTGACGCTCTTTATTATCTGGGGTGCTTTTCAGCTTATGACTTCCGGTGGTAGTCCCGAGAGAGTGGAAAAGGGGAGAAAAACCATATATTGGGCAATTTTGGGATTTGTGGCTCTAGTGGTTGCGGGAGGTGTTGGAACACTCGTCGCCAATTTTCTTGGGGGAACCGGCATATCTACCGACGGAGGAATAGGAGATGCCCCAGTGACAACTTTGACCGGATTGAAGGCCGTGATAAATAAGGCTTCTCAATGGATGTTTGGAATTTTGATGGCCTTGAGCGTGGTCATGATTTTATATTCAGCCTTCTTATATATGTTCTCGGGTGGGAGTGACGACAAAATTAAGAAAGCCAAAGACACTTTAACCTATGCAATTATAGCCGTGGCCATAGCGGTGCTCGCGGGGGGCGTTGGGTATCTAGTAAGAAACTTCTTTAATTCAGCAAGCGAGTCGTCAGACACTGTGGCTACGTGTGCTAGTCGGGGAGGGCTATGTGTACCATCGGGTAACTGTGATACAAGTAATGGCGTAGTGATCTCGGGGGCTAGCTGCTCCAGAAGCGGATGGGAGTGTTGCGACTTTGGAAACTAAGAAAGATAGGTTAGGAAAAAGTGTCTTTTGATATAATATTAGAAAGAAAGGTCGAGTTATTGTTTTAAAGAAATGAAGAAACTCATAGTAAAAACATCACTCTTGTTATCGGGATTAGTGCCTTCAGTCGCTTTTGCTGATGATGCCCCCAATCTGCCCGTAAATCCAATAACAGACTTTAGCGGTTTGATTGGCGTGATAGATAAGATTGCTCAATGGATGTTTGGAATTCTGATGGCCTTGAGCACAGTGTTCATCCTTTACGCAGCATTCTTGTACATAATTTCTCAAGGCAGTGAAGATCGCATAAAAACAGCTAAAACAATCTTGATCTACGCAGTTGTGGGTTTGATAGTAGCTGTACTAGCAGGAGGAATAAATATCGTTATTCAAGATTTTGCTGCTGACCTCTAGAATAGATTAAAGATTTTTTACAAAAGTTCCGCCTGCGTGCGGAATTTTTGTTTGTATTTAAACAAATGAGATATCCAGAAAAGAGAGAAGCCCGGCTTCTCTCTATGTTGGCATACATAGAAGAAGTCGGGCTTCGTTGTTGTTGGTAAAGGTTCAGCTTGTTGGTGCATCGCAGAGGTACGGAGGTTCAGGCACCCCCTTCCACGTCACGATGAGAAGATACCCCTCCCCATCCGTGATGCGGAAGTTCGGCCATTGACCCGAGAACGTCGTCCTCGAGTCCTGGCACCGAAGGGTGCTTGCAGGTCCACCGATGTGCTGGATATTCGCCTGGGAGGCGAAATCCATCACGGTGACCTTGGCTCCGTCCCACCCAGGCTCAGGTCCGAAGATCTGAGTGACGCACCTGCCCCCGAGAGGGCCAATGCGGTACTCCGTCACCCCGGGTTCCGGAGAGGTGATCTTCAGCTTGGGCTCTTCCGGGCAGTACGGAATTGTGGTCGTGGTGGTGGATGCCGCAGCCTGTACCGGTTTGTCTTCCGGCAGAAGGTCAGCGACCCACTCGATGCCCATGCGCAACGGGGCTTTCTCGTTGGTCACCGTCGCATAGACGGTAACGCCAACGAAAATTCCAATCGCGCCAAGGATCAGCACGGTACGACGGACCCCCGGGGCCAACATCTTCCCCAGGAAGAACATAACGAGAGCCACCGCGAGCGGGGCAATCACGTCTGTCTTCCTGAAGTCGATGAGATATCCCCAGACCGCCACCAGGAATGGCATGGATGCAATCCACGCCACGTTACCAATCCCCTTACGGAGGTCGGTAACTACTTCCAGAGCAACGCTCTCGAGTCTCGCCATGAAGCTGGCGTGCGACTCTCCTGCGCCGGGTTTCTCGGTGGCTGCGATGGCCTCGGCCATTCCCTTGGCGCTGAACAGGCTCCACGCCTTGTCAGCAGCCCAAGCTAGACCAAAGACATCCAGGATCTGTTGGGTGAATCCCCACCACCCAACAGCCAAGATTGCCAGCCATGCGATCGCGGTCGACACAAGGAGGATGTCTCCATCCACCACGGTCGAACCGATGACCAAGACGACGATCGTGAGGACAGCCGTGATGGCTGTCGTCACTTGGGTGGCTCGGGTCAGTCGCCTACGCAACCGCCCGAGATTGATCCGAGAAATGCCCCCGCGTGTGCCGAGGGCATTCACCATGGAAATGATCCAGTTGACCATTGCCTTATCCCTCCTGGCTCACGAGGAGCCGATCGAATCCATCAGCGCGGAGGCTTTCCGCAATCTGCTGGGGGGTGTAGCCGGCCTGGCGCAAACGAAGAACCGTTCGCCCCAGAGCAGCTTGGACTTGGGGAGAGATCCGATGCGGAATGGGCTTACCATCCAGGACACGCCTGACCAGGTAGGTCTCCGTATTCGCATTGTTTCTCTCAGCCCACTCTTCGAAGCGGGCATCGGTGACACCAAAAGCACGGGCGAGTCGCACGGCGCTCCTCAAACCATCAGTTTGCAGATCATCAACGTTTACAGCGTCGACTCCCTGCGAGACGATCTGAGAGACATCGCTCATCGGCCCCTCGAGCTTTTGGAGCTCCTTCAGCATGGTGTCGATGAACGACATCGCATACCCCTTTCTTGTTTAGGGTACGTTTTTCAGGCGTACCTATTTCATGGAACTTCTCCGAGGACCTTCCCCGGAAAACTGCCCTGTTTATACCATATTTTAGATACTTTGTCAAAGGAGGGATATATATAAATAAACAGGCCCGGAGAATTGCTCTCCGGGCTCAAAATCCCTGATTAAACCTAGTGATTCCTATCTCCGATTTCGCTTGCGCCAGCGGCGCTTGCTCTCGTAGATACGCTCCTTTGGCACAGGCAGCCCAGCGGCTGCATCCCGCACAGCCTGGGCGGCTTCGGCAGCCATGGCGTTGAGTTCAGTCGTCTCAGCCTTCCTGTCGGCAATCAGGCGCAGTTGGTCAAGGCGAGAATGAGCTCTATTGCGCTCATCGCTGGCAGCATCCAACTCCTTCTGGAGTTCTGGATCTGGATTCAAACCAAAGAGACGCAAGACTCTCTTTCCCATGGCATCATTGATTTCCAACAACTTGTCCTTGAGAGACTTGGCGGCCTCATGTACACCAACCTCTTCACCTGAATCAGGCGCACCTTGTGTCTGGCGCAGCATCTTCTTGAAAGCATCTCCGCTCCAAGGTGTGTCGGATGGGGTATTGATAGGCTTGCCACCCTCCTTGGCAAAGTCGGACATGATCTGAAGCGTTTCGTCATACAAGGGGCCAATAGCTTCTTCGCCACGTTCCATCTCTTCTTGAGTCAACAATCCCTTGCGGACCATGGCGCGAGAGCGCAGAGCGCGCCTCATCGCGAACTCTTCCGGATCAGCGAAAAGGATGGTGGCTGCGAAATCCGGTCCATCGATAAGGATCTTTTCCGCCAGCACAACAACAACTTCGTGGCGCAACTTGTTATTGATGATGCGCTCTAGCGCTCCACGCGTAGCTCCAAAAATGCGTTCGGCGTATTCACGTTGTTTCTCATCCTCGAACCTGATATCGAAACGGTCGCGTAGCCAGAAAGCAAACTCTTCTGACATTTGACGCCATTCAGGATCTCCGAGGCCGATTGCTGCGCCCCAGAACGTTCCACTCTTGAGGAATTCCTTAATGGCCTCTTGGGCCACATTCCAGAATCCTCCCGTTTCAGCAGTTGTCATCAGGCATACCTCCTATCAGTTATTCTTATGTCGAGGTGCTCTGTGGGCAGGAGAGGACTCGAACCTCCACGTCTTGCGACACTAGGTCCTAAACCTAGCGCGTATACCATTTCGCCACCTGCCCTTTTGTATCAGATCAGATTATTAAAAGACCCACACTAACGCAACCTGCGGCCATGGAAACTCTTATGGACCTCCTTGAGCTCGCGGTTGGTTACGTGGGTATATATCTGGGTGGTTGAGATATTGGAATGTCCCAAAAGCTCTTGTACGCTTCTAAGGTCAGCCCCATTCAAAAGCAAATCCGTTGCAAATTGGTGTCTCAATTGATGTGGGGTAACCTTGCCAGTGATGCCTGCAGCGCGGGCATATTTGTTTACCAACCTCTGAACTGTTCGCGGGTTAATGCGTCCAAGATTCTTTGGATCTTTTCCATGAGAGATGCTTATAAAAAGAGGTTCATCTGCATCCTGACGTTTATCAAGATAGTTTTTAATAGAAGCGCGTGCTCTGTCTGATAAGAAAACGACTCTTAACTTTTCTCCTTTTCCACGAATTGTGATTTCGCCTCTATTTAGATTAATGAACCTATCCAGAGAGCAAAGCTCGGAGACACGCATGCCCGTGGAGAAGAGGGTCTCCAAGATTGCCTTATCTCTCAGGGTCTTAATAGAACTTCCTTTGGGAGCACTAAGTAAGCGTTCCACATCATCGTATTCAACAATTTTGATTTGTCTTTCTGGAATTTGAGGTAGCTCCACTCTTTCGGGCACCACTGTTTTGATGCCTTCTCTCGCAAGATATTTAAGGAAGTTTCTGATTACGATTACGTGATAGGCCTGAGTGCGCTTCTTGAGGTTTACCTCTGCGCTTGCCAGATAAACCCGAAAACTACGGATACTAGATTCAGTTATGTCAGAGACACTATCAATCTTTTCTTGCTTTAAAAACCTTACTAAACAACGTTCATAATTACGGCGAGTGGCCGGAGAGCGATTCTTCTCAATATCCAGATAATCTAGAAAGTTTTTGACGGCTGTTTTTGCCTCCACCCATAGATTTTACGACACTTCTTCATTGGGTGTAAATTTAGAGCCTTTACAAACCCCCTATTTTGCGGTACTATGGGGGCGTTTGGAAGTGTTAGAGCCTGCCTAAATGCAGGCCAGATTTATCTCAATGTTAAGTAAAAAGAAGACAGAAAGCGTAATTAAGGAGCACCGTTTGCACGATACCGACACCGGTTCAGCAGAGGTCCAGATTGCTCTGGCTAGCCATCAAATAGATGAGCTTGCTTCGCATTTAAAGAAACACCCCAAGGACAAGCACTCTCGTAGAGGCCTTTTGGGTATGGTTAACAAGAGAAGGAAACTCCTACAATATCTCTCAGACAAAGCCCCAGCCAACTACAAGAAAGTAGTTAAAAAGTTGGGACTGAAGGACAGAGGGTAGAATAAAGTTATAATTTATTAAGCTCCGCAAAATATAGGAGCAACAACAGAATGGCTATTATACCAAACAAAGAACAGCGCGTAGGAATCTTTATTGATATTCAAAACCTATACCACTCCGCCAAAAACCTTTACGGCGCGAGGGTTAATTTTGCAGAACTAGTTAAGAAGTTAGTCAGAGAACGTAAACAGGTACGCACCCTCGCATACGTTGTCCGATCTGATCCATCCACAGGGGAGGGATCCTTTTTCGATGCTCTTGAGAAAAGCGGTATTGAGTTGCGCAGTAAAGACATCCAAATCTTTGCTAGTGGCGCTAAAAAAGCAGACTGGGATGTGGGTATTGCGGTTGACGCTATCCGTATGGCCGGAATGTTCGACATCATTATCCTTGTTTCAGGAGATGGAGATTTCGTGCCTCTAGTGAAATATCTTCAGTGGGGTTTGGGTAAAGGAGTCGAAGTAGCTGCCTTCGGAAAAACGACCAATGCTGCCTTGCGCGAAGTAGCAGATACTTTTGTTGACCTAGATAGTCTGCCTAAGGTAGTCTTTAAGGCACCCAATAAAACTTCAGAGAATAAATAATGGATTTAGGTAGAAAAAGATTTACTAAAGCAGTTGGCGGAAGAGACCTCATTTTGGAGGTCTCTAATTTGGCAAGCCAAACCAATGCTTCAGTTATTGCTACATACGGTCAAACTACTGTGCTTGCGACGGTAGTAATGGATAGAGAGGATCAGCCCTCCGACTATTTCCCACTACGCGTAGATTATGAAGAGAAATTTTATGCTGCAGGAAAAATCTTGGGCAGCAGGTATATGCGTCGCGAGGGAAGACCGTCAGATGACGCCGTTCTATCGGGACGCGTTGTGGATCGCGTGATTCGCCCTCTTTTTGATCAGCGTATACGCAGAGGAGTTCAGCTTGTGGTTACCACCCTATCGTACGATGGAGAAAATGATCCCGATTTCGTGGCCTTAATGGCAGCTTCATCTGCTCTGGCCATATCCGATATCCCTTGGGGAGGTCCAGTTGCAGGATTAAGGATTGCTAAGGCAGATAAATTCATAGTAAGCCCAACCAATAGTGAAGTTGGCGAAATTACTAAGGGTAAATTTGACGCTTTTATAGCTGGCACTTCAGAGAGAATCAATATGATTGAATTTGGCGGATATGAAGTTAGCGAAGAGGATACGGCAAAAGCTTGTGAGTTAGCTTTGGGGGAAATTAAAGAGTTAGTAGATTTTCAAAAGGAGCTAGTCAGCCACGTTGGTAAAAAGAAAGTAGTTATAGAAATTCCTCAAGCCCCAGAAGCACTAGTTAGTGAAGTAAAGAGTTTTCTAGCAGATAAACACGAAGCATCTATATATACCCCAGATAAAAAAGAGACAGAAAGATTGCAATATGAGTTGAAGCAATCTTTGATAGAACATCTTCAATCAAAAGGATTTAGCGAGACGGAATTAATGCATGTCCCAAATACATTAGAAGAAGAGACAGATACATTAATTAAGAGAAACATTTTAGAAAACGATAAACGTCCAGACGGTAGAGCATTGGATGAGGTGAGAGCGTTATATGCAGAAGCAGGAGTATTCCCTCGTATGCATGGATCAGCTATTTTCGTGCGTGGTGACACTCAAGCGTTGGCCGTAACAACCCTTGGTGGTCCGGGAGATGAACAGTTGGTAGAAAATATTGAATTTTCTGGCGGACGTAGATTTCTGCTTCACTATAACTTCCCTCCATATTCAGTAGGAGAGGCAAAGTCATTTAGGGGTCCAGGTAGGCGTGATATTGGTCATGGTGCCCTAGCCCTAAAAGCTATTGAACCATTGATGCCTAAGAAAGATGAGTTCCCATATACAGTAAGAGTGGTATCCGAAATTCTTTCTTCAAATGGATCATCTTCTATGGCAACCGTTTCGGCATCAAGCATGAGCTTGATGGATGCAGGGGTACCCCTTAAGTCCGCAGTGGCTGGTATCGCAATGGGACTAGTTCTGGACGAAACAGGGAAATACAAAATTCTCACAGATATCCAAGGACCAGAGGACCACTACGGCGGCATGGACTTTAAGGTTGCCGGTACCAAGGACGGCATTAACGCAGTTCAATTGGATGTAAAGGTGGATGGCTTAACCCTCACTATGATTAGAGAGATCTTATCTAGGGCAACCACCGCTCGTTTGCACGTTCTCGAGACAACTAATGCGGTAATAGATAAACCACGTAGCGATTTATCTCAATATGCTCCACGCATTTTGATCACTAAGATTTCTCCAGATAGGATAGGTGAACTTATCGGCCCAGGAGGGAAAGTAATTAATGGTCTAATTGAAGAAACCGGAGTAGATTCAATCGACATTGATGATGATGGTACCGTTATGGTAACAACCCCAGACGCCAAGAAGGCAGAAACAGCTATAGCACGCATCAACTCTATGATGAAGGAGTATGAAATCGGTGAAACTGTTGAAGGAAATATTATTAAACTTCTAGATTTTGGTGCAATTGTTGATTTAGGTGGAGGAAAAGATGGCATGGTCCACATCTCAGAATTCAAAGATGCTTTTGTAAAGGATATTAAAGAAGTTGCTAAAGAGGGAGATCACGTAAAAGCAAAAGTTATTAGCGTAGAGAATGGCCGCATTGGTCTTTCTGTAAAAAGAATTAAAGAATAAAACTCTTTATTATCCACAAAGCACACCCTTCTAGTGTGTTAATATGAAGTGGATATGGAAGAAGTAAATAATCAACCAGGTTTTACTCCTCCAACTGGTGAACCGGAGGCAGTAAGTCCAGTATCACCAAGTTTTGTAAACAATAATGTTTCGAGTATGCCGCAGGCTACTCCAATGCCAAACAACCCTCCAATTGGAGAAACTGCTGGCACGTTTGTTCCACCTCCAATGCCTCCTGCACCAACCGTAACTCCAGTTGCTAGTACGCCGGTTATGCCTCCTCCACCTAAACAAGTGGATATTAGAACTATGGCCAGCGACGAAAGTTCATTTAGAGCAAGTGGTGGAGTAAATGTTATGCCACAAACCATGAGGCCTGCGGGTAAGACTACTAAGTCAGTGGATTCAGTAGGCGTTACCACCGGCGGAGATAAGAAAAAAGCTCTCCTAATAGGCTTGGGGATAGTAGTATTCTTGGCAGCAGCCGCAGCTGTAGCAAACTATTTTGTGCTTCCGATGTTCTTACCTGATGTGCAGCCAAATGAGGTTCCCGTAGTTACCCCCGAATCTCCAATCGATGTCCCGGAGGTTACGCCAACCATCCCTACTACTCCAACCCTAACCCACAACAGCTATTTTGATACCCCAGTTGATGTGAGTACGGAAGTAAATGTAAGCAGCCTTTCCCTTAACAACCTAAATGCAGCTCTTGACCAGGTAGCAGCCAGCAAGGCGGATGGAGATGCTGGGAAAACAACCGAGTTTCAAGTAACCCAAGGTTTAATAGGATCCCCCGTTACAACGGATGAATTTTTAGCAGTTCTTCTCCCAGATGTACAATTCGTAGTGCCTATGGAAGAAGACTTTACGGGGTTTATGTATGACACCGGCACAGAAGTACGCGCCGGCTATATATTCGCTCTAGATGCAGAAACGACAGATCTGGATGCAGCACAAACTGTTTTTAAAGATACTTTTGAATCATCCACGTCATTGGCTAATCTTTTTTTGAATGATCCAGGGACTCCATCTACGGAATTTAAGGATGGAGCAGCTGTTGATGGGGTAAAAACTCGTTGGCTCTCATATTCAAATTCCAAGACAAGCATCGACTACGGTTGGAAGGGATCTTTTGTGGTGATCAGCACATCCTTTGATGGATTTAAGGAGGTAGTGCCGAATGTCCTAGATGCTATACCAGTAGCCGAGAGTACGGATACAGAGTCTCAATCACAAGAGACAGCCACCACTACAGAGATTTGACGTTTTCTCTTCGCAGGATTATATTATTGATATGAATGAAGTCCGCTCTTGAAGCGGACTTTTAAAAAGATACAAACATGGATCTAAAAACAGTCCTACAAGCAGTTAATCAAATATCGGAGGAAAAAGGCATCGATGCCGAGAAGGTAATTGAGGCTATCGAGAATTCACTAGCTACAGCATATAGGAGAGAATATCTCGACAAAGGTGCTGATGTCCGTGCCAAATTAAACCGCAAAACCGGTGAGGTTAACTTTTTCCGCGTAAAAGTGGTGGTAGATGAAAGTACAGTACGCATAGTAGAGGAGGGAGAAATAGAGGAAGAAACAAAAGAGACAGAACCAGCAGAGGGAGAAGAGCCAAAACTTCCTCGATACAACGTAGAGCGCCACATTATGCTAGAAGACGCCTTAAAAGAGAAAAAGACAGCAAAAATAGATGATGAAATTGAATATCCTCTAGAGAGCAAAACTGACTTTGGACGTATTGCCGCCCAGAATGCCAAACAGGTTATCTTGCAGAGTCTTAGGGAAGCAGAAAGGGAGTCCATCGCAGAGGAGCTCAAAGATAAAGAAGGAAAAGTTATCAGCGGTATCGTGCAGCGTTTTGAGCGCGGCAATGTGTATGTAGATTTAGGAAGAACTACCGGGGTAATGTTCTCTAATGAATCAATCCCCGGAGAGCACTATCGCTCAGGAGAGCGCCTTCGCTTCTATGTTCTAGCTGTTCAAAGAGAGGTTAGGGGCCCAGGAAGTGGCATCGTGCTTTCTCGTTCACATCCTAATTTTGTGAGCGAGCTGTTTGCTATGGAGATCCCTGAAATTGCTGACGGTATTGTGGAAATAAAAGCCATTGTGCGCGAGCCTGGTTCTCGTACTAAATTGGCAGTAGCCTCAAACGCAGATGAGATAGACCCAGTTGGTAGCTGTGTGGGACAAAGGGGCACACGTATCATGGCTATCTCAAATGAACTTGGCCAAGAAAAAATTGATGTTGTGGAATGGAATGATGATCCAGAAGAATTTATTGCCAATTCCATTAGCCCAGCCAAAGTAAGGTCAGTAACCATAGGGGAAGGAAGAGCCGCTAAAGTTCTCGTCCCCGAAGATCAGCTTTCCCTAGCAATTGGTAGGGGTGGGCAAAATGTTCGTTTGGCAGCCAAGTTAACCGGTTGGAAAATAGACGTTCGATCTCAGGCGAGACCAGAAGAATCTCTAGATGGAGGAGTGGCAGAGGTAGTTAAAGATGAGGGTGATGAGGCGGGAGAAGTTGAAGAGGAGAATAAGTCGGCTTAGTATAATCAAAAAGCAATAAATAAGAATGAATCCAATTTTATTCTCCATACTTTCAGGCACAGCTGCAATCATTTTTGCAGTAGGCCTAATTTTCAAGATTTATCGTTACCCATCCGGTGATGAGAAAATGGCAGAGATAGCCAAAGCAATTCAGATTGGTGCTAGAACCTATTTAAACCGTCAATATAAAACAGTTGCACTGGTGGCCGTAGTGGTCGCGGTTCTGGTTGGGTACTTCATAAGCATCACAACCATGATCGGATTTATTGTAGGAGCTGTCGCTTCTGGCTTGGCTGGATACATTGGGATGAGCGTTTCTGTTAGGGCAAATGTAAGGACAGCTGAAGCTGCAAAAAGCGGCATGTCCAAAGCATTTGATGTTGCGTTCCATGGTGGATCAGTAACCGGACTCTTGGTTGTGGGTATGGCACTATTGTCCGTCGCCGGTTTTTACGCCGTTACAAAAGACATAGTAGCGCTTATTGGCCTTGGGCTCGGTGGAAGTTTAATCTCAGTATTTGCCAGATTAGGAGGAGGAATCTTTACCAAAGGAGCAGATGTGGGAGCTGATTTAGTAGGAAAAATTGAAGCAGGTATACCTGAAGATGACCCAAGAAACCCAGCCGTTATTGCGGACAACGTAGGTGACAACGTAGGAGATGATGCTGGAATGGCCGCAGACCTTTTTGAGACCTACGCAGTAACAACCATAGCCGCAATGATTTTAGGAAGTCTTACTTTTGAGGGATCAATGGAGGCAGTCTTGTTACCTCTAATGATAGGAGGCATAGCCATCATAGCTTCAATTATTGGAACATTCTTTGTAAGGCTCAAGGAGGGCTCAAAAGCAATCATGCAGGCTCTTTATAAGGGTCTTGCTGCATCGAGCGTACTATCTCTAGCAGGATTTTGGTTCTTGTTGGATAGATATTTTGATGGGCTAGGAGATATAACCAATATAAGAATATTTTACTCTCTATTAGTTGGAATTATTGTAACGGCATTGATCGTTGTGATTACCGAATACTACACATCGACTAAATTCCGACCAGTTAAATCAATTGCACACTCATCGGAGACAGGGCACGGGACCAATGTCATCACTGGTTTGTCTGTGGGAATGGAATCAACGGCTTTGCCGATAATCGTTATTGTCGCAGGAATCCTCGCGGCATATGCAGCCGGTGGTCTTTATGGAATTGCTTTGGCCGTAATGAGCATGCTTTCAATGGCTGGTATCATCATCGCCATTGATGCGTATGGTCCAATAACCGATAACGCAGGTGGTATCGCTGAGATGGCACATCTTCCCGAGTCAGTAAGAGAAGTTACGGATGCACTGGACGCAGTTGGAAATACAACCAAGGCGGTTACTAAAGGATATGCAATCGGCTCTGCAGGTTTGGCAGCCGTAGTTCTATTTGCATCATACATAGAAGAACTGCAAGTAAAAACTGCAGGAGGAATTGATTTTAGATTTGACCTTAGTGATCCTCGTGTGATTGTCGGACTTTTCCTAGGAGGTATGATCCCATATCTTTTTGCATCCATCTCTATGCGTGCCGTAGGAAAAGCAGCGGGAAGCGTAGTTGTGGAAGTTAGAAGGCAATTTAGGGAAATTCCTGGATTAATGGAGGGCCACGCTAAACCCGATTATGCAAAGTGCGTTGATATTGTTACTAAAGCCGCAATAAGGGAGATGATAGTGCCAGCATTGCTACCTATCGTAGTCACTATAGCCGTAGCCTTCATGCTAGGAGCGGAAGCACTAGGAGGGCTTTTGGTTGGATCTATCATCACAGGAATATTCGTTGCCCTTTCTATGACTTCAGGAGGTGCAGCTTGGGACAACGCGAAGAAATATATTGAGAAGGGTAACCTAGGAGGTAAGGGATCCGAAGCCCATAAGGCAGCCATTACAGGAGACACAGTAGGAGATCCATATAAGGATACGGCTGGACCTGCCATCAACCCAGTAATCAAGATAATCAACATCATCGCGCTTTTGTTGGTGCCGTTTTTGTAGAGGTTGCCCAACTGGGGGATGGGTTTACTTTTACCTCCATTCATCTAATCTAATAAATATGGAACACAAAGAAATGCAGCATCTTATCCCGACAGTAATAGAAAAAACCCAACGTGGAGAGCGTGCTTATGATATCTACTCCCGCCTCCTCAAGGACCACATCATCTTTCTAGGAGGTCCCATTAG
>CAZSWG010000008.1:0-16555 GCA_964610795.1 uncultured Candidatus Saccharibacteria bacterium
TCTTGTATCCCCTTTGGGATTTTCCCCACAAACTCATTCTTCTTCCTTGTCGGCCCTTTGGCAATACCTACTACCGGAATCCTCAAGCCTGCTTCCGCTATTACCGATTTTGCCATATTCACCTGCCCCTTTCCCCCATCTACTAATACTAAGCTGGGTAATGGCCACCCAGTAGAGGATGACCCATGCGAAAAGCGCCTCGAGAGCATTTCTCCAAGCATGCCAACATCATCGCTCTGGTGAATAGTTTGAATTTTAAACTTACGATATTCACTTTTGGCTAATCTTCCATCTACCAAGACTACCATTGATCCAACGGGACTGGTTCCAGAGATATTAGATATATCGTAGCCCTCAATGCGTAAACCCTCTCTTGAGCCAGTATCAATCTCCTCTCGAGAAATAAGGGCAACATCTTGAATGTGTCCTAGCGCAAAAAGTTGTCGCTTAAGTCTCCCCGCCTCTTCAAAGTGAAGAGCTTTTGCCTCTGTTTGCATATCTTTTTCCAAGCTTTTGACTAATCTCTCTCTTTTCCCCTGTAAGAAAAATCTCAGACTACGAACATTCCTTCTATACTCCTGGGGGTCTATATCCCCGGTACAAATGCCCGGGCAAAGACCGATTTGCGCATTAAAACACGGTCTTTTATATGTGCCTACCTTATCTGCCTCATGTGTACTATAGGGAAATATCTTTCGCAAAATATGGAGGGCCGAACGTACATCTGAAGCACTAGTGAAAGGACCAAAACGCTCTCCCGCTGTTTTTTCTTTACCTCTCACTAAAAGTATCCTTGGATATTTTTCTTTAGTGATCTCGATGTATAAGAAACTTTTGTCATCCTTCTCCTTAAAGTTGTACGGAGGCTCAAACTTCTTTATCAACTCGGCCTCCATAATGAGAGCCTCTATGGCTGTCGGGGTTTCAATACAATCTATGTGTTTAATCTCCCCTACTAACTTCTCTGTTTTATCCGAATGCGATTTGTTGAAATAACTAGAAACTCTTCTTTTAAGATTTCCTGCTTTCCCTATATATAACAACTTCCCCTTAGCTCCTTTGAAAAGATACACCCCCGGAGTCTCCGGTATATTTTTCAATAATTTATTCATTTGTTGAGGGTCTTTCTCAAATATGCACCGGTATAGCTATTTTTATTCCTTGCTATATCCTCGGGAGTGCCCTGTGCCACAATATTTCCACCCCCTTCTCCTCCTTCAGGTCCCAAATCTATTAACCAGTCAGAGCTTTTAATAACATCCAAGTTATGTTCAATAACCAAAACGGTGTTTCCTCTTTCCACCAACCTTTGTAAAACCATCAAAAGCTTTTTAACGTCTTCGAAGTGCAAACCTGTAGTAGGTTCATCGAGTAGATACAAAGTTCTATGGGTATCACGTTTTCCTAACTCCTTGGAAAGCTTGATACGCTGAGCTTCTCCTCCAGATAGGGTTGTTGCAGATTGTCCGAGCTTTAAATACCCAAGTCCCACTTCTTCCATAATTTTTAACCTGTCATATAACCAAGGAATATCTTCGAAAAACTTAACCGCCTCCTCCAGGGTCATCTCCAATACCTCGTATATATTTTTATCTTTATACGTAACCTCTAGGGTCTCTCGATTAAATCTCTTCCCGTGGCAGATTTCACACTTTACATAAACCGTTGGCAAAAAGTGCATTTCTATAGCAATCTGCCCATGTCCCTCACAGTTGTCACACCTACCCCCTCGCACATTAAAACTAAACCTTCCTGTTCTATACCCTCTGAAGCGTGCCTCAGGGGTGGCTGCAAAAAGGTCTCTGATATGAGTCCAGGCGCCAGCATATGTGGCTGGATTTGACCTAGGAGTACGGCCTATAGGAGATTGGTCGACATTCACCACCCTGTTTAAATATTCCAAGCCTAGAAGCGCATTGTGTTTACCAGGAACGAAAGCTGCTCGGTTAAATTTATTAGCCAGGGTCTTATACAAAACATCATAGACCAAGGTACTTTTCCCAGAACCCGAAACTCCGGTCACCGTTATGAATTTTCTAAGCGGAATATCAATATCAATGTTTTTTAAGTTATTCTCCTTAGCCCCCCTAATCTTTAGGAAGTCTGCCGGTTTTTTTACTTCCCTTCTTTTCTCGGGTACGGGGATAGATTCATCTCCTCTTAGATATCTCAAAGTCAGAGAATCTTGTGTCTTATCCTTCAACAACGCCGGCATAACCCCTTGAGCTACGATATTGCCCCCATGTACTCCGGCCGCAGGTCCTATATCCACTAAATAGTCTGAGGCGTGAATAGTCTCCTCATCGTGCTCCACCACAATTATCGTATTTCCCAAATCTCTTAAATCATGGAGGGTCTTTATCAACTTATCGTTATCCCTCTGGTGCAATCCGATTGTCGGCTCATCCAAGATATACAAAGTGCCAACCAGCCTTGATCCAATTTGAGAGGCAAGACGAATACGCTGAGCTTCTCCTCCAGAGAGCGTACCCGCTTTTCTATCAAGCGTTATATATTCCAAACCTACATCCTCCATAAATTGCAGACGATATTTCACTTCCCTAAGGGGGGCTTCTGCAATTTCCCTTTCTTGATCAGGCAATGTTTTCAAGGATTCAAAATATTTAATGGCATCCGTTATAGAAAGCGCCGTTACCTCTACAATATTTTTTCCGTTCAAAGAAACTGCTAAGGCTTCCTTACGCAATCTTTTACCTCCGCATTGTTCACAGATCTTTTCTGACCAAACGCTTTCCGTACCTAAACCATGGCAAGCTTCACATGCACCATATGGACTATTAAATGAGAAAAGTCTTGGCTCTATCTCTGGAAAAGAGAAATTATCTTTTGGACAAGCAAAACGCGCCGAGAAAATTAATTCTTGCTCATGCACCTTAATTTCCTTAGATCCTTTATATATACCACTCAGCGTCTCGCTAAAGAGGATCTTCACAGCTTCATGGCCGTATTTCAACGCCATCTCTACTGCCTCCGATAAGCGTAAATGCCCGTCTTTGCTATCGAAATCCGTATTTACTGAGATTTTGTCCGTCACCAGGTCAATATCGTGTCTTTTGTGACGAGCGAGATCTATGCGATCCCGTAAAGAGCGAAACTTCCCATCCACCCTTGCTTCAGTGAACCCAGAAGAAAGGAGGTCATAAAGAAGTTGATAGTATTCTCCCTTCCTACCAACCACTACCGGCGCCATGATAACTAACTCCTTCGCATTCTTATCATTTTTTGCCGCGGCTATAATGGCATCGACAATCTCTCCGCTCGTCATCCGTTTTATTTCATCTCCACACTCCACACAATGAGGCTTTCCAATACGCGAAAAAAGTACACGCATGTAATCGTAGATCTCTGTGATAGTTGCCACTATAGAACGTGGGTTTGAAGAGTGACTCTTTTGATCAATGGAGATGGCAGGAGAAAGACCCTCAATCTCGTCAACGTCCGGTTTATCTAACCTTCCCAAAAACTGCCTGGCATATGCAGAAAGACTTTCTATATATCTGCGCTGCCCCTCGGCGAATATAGTATCGAAAGCTAGGGAGGATTTACCTGATCCAGAAAGACCAGTAAAAACAATCATCTTATCTCGAGGTATCTCAAGATCCACATTCTTTAAGTTGTGTTCCCTAGCTCCTTTAATAATTATTTTATCTAGCGCCATGTTTATTAGTTTTCTTTTTCAATCTATCTTTCAAAACAAATATCTCATCTCTCAAAATTGCTGCGAGTTCAAAGTCTAACGCCTTAGCTGCTTCTCTCATCTCTCGTTCCTTATCTTTCAATATCTCTTGAAGGCGTTTTTCTGATTGAGGTAAGCCGCTTGTCTCAAGCTTTAGAATTTCATCTATCTTCTGCGCTCTAGATTTATCGAGTTCTGGCAATATATCCCTGATGGCGCGTTTAATTGTTTGGGGGGTAATACCATGCTTGGTGTTATGCGCAATCTGGATTCTACGTCTGCGCTCTGTCTCAGCAACCGCTCTTTGAACGGAACCCGTTATATTGTCAGCATAAATTAAGACCTCTCCATCTACATTTCTCGCGGCACGCCCAATAGTTTGAATCAAAGAAGTTTCTGAGCGTAAGAACCCTTCTTTATCCGCGTCCAATATGGCGACCAAGGAAACCTCGGGTAAATCCAACCCTTCGCGCAATAGGTTAACTCCAACCAAAATATCAAAATCCCCTCTCCTGAGGCCCGTTAAGATCCTAATTCTATCAAGTGTTTCTACATCACTGTGAAGATAATTAACCTTCAACCCCTGATCGTGAAGATAATCATTAAGGTCCTCGGCCATTTTCTTAGTAAGAGTGGTAACCAATACCCTGTCCCCTTTGGCAACTCTCTCCTTCAGTCTTGGTATCAAATCTTCAATCTGTCCCCTCGCAGGTGCCATGGTGATCTTTGGATCGATCAATCCCGTAGGACGAATGATTTGTTCTACCGTATTTTCGCTCTTTTCGAGTTCATATTTCCCGGGGGTGGCACTAGTATAGATTGTCTGATTAACCCTTTTAACAAACTCTTCAAAGCGTAGGGGTCTATTATCCGCTGCTGAAGGAAGGCGAAATCCGTGTTCAATCAAAGTGCGCTTACGAGAGGCATCCCCTTCATACATTCCTCCAAGTTGCGAAACCGTTACGTGTGACTCGTCTATTACCAATAGATAATCTTTAGGGAAATAATCTATTAGAGTTGCCGGTGGCTCTCCCGGAGCGCGCCTATCCAAATGACGAGAATAGTTTTCAATACCGTTGCAATATCCAATTTCTCTAATCATCGCAATATCTCCTCTAGTGCGACGCTCCAATCTTTCTGCCTCAAGCAGTTTTCCTTCTTTTTCGAAAAGAGCCAATCTTTCCTTAAGTTCAACCTGGATTGCCTTGAGCGCCTCTTCGGTTTGCTCTTCCGGAGTAATGTAGTGTTTTACTGGAGAGATATATACTTCCTCAACCCTTGGCGTATTTTCATAACTAAATCCCTTAACTGGATCTATTACATATATTTCTTTGATGGTGTCTTCCTCTACAAGTAGGTTGTAGATCATATCGTCGTGAGAAGACATAATTTCCCAGTTATCTCCCCTCAAACGAAAACTACCTCTTTTTAAATCTGCGTTGGTACGCACAAACTGCACTTTGATTAATTTACGAGCTAGCTCTTCTCGTGGAATTTTATCTCCCACCCTAAAGTGCAAAATATTTTCTTTGTATAAATCTGGCGATCCCAAACCATATATAGCAGATACAGATGCAACGATGATCACATCCTTCTTGGTCAAAAGCGCAGTAGTTGCTGCGTGTCTTAACCTATCGATTTCTTCATTTGTATGAGCTTCCTTAGAGATATATGTATCCGTTCCTGGCATATAAGCCTCAGGCTGATAATAGTCGTAGTAGGAAACAAAATAGTGAACCTCATTCTCTGGGAAAAGTTCTCTAAACTCATTACAAAGTTGTGCGGCAAGAGTTTTGTTGTGGGCAATTACCAGAGTCGGCTTTTGCACCTCTTGGATTACATTAGCCACGGTGAAGGTTTTCCCGGATCCGGTAACTCCAAGAAGTACCTGGTGCTTTAATCCTTTTTTGATACCAGAACTTAAGCTCTTTATGGCCTTTGGTTGATCTCCTCCTGGCTTATTGTCTGAAATTAATTTAAACACGAAGAAATCCCCCCTTCATGTGGTTCTATAAGGGGGTATAGAGCCATTTTACGTCTCCGACCTTTTATTCACAAGTCTCCAAAAACGCAAAAGCTCCACACGTCGAAACGCGTGGAGCCATGCGTTCGACGTGGGAGCTAGATACTCTCCACGTTCTCCAGAAAGGGTCCGTCGTGATCGCCGAGAAGCTCGGCAATGGTTACTCCATGCTTCAGCGCTGGAGTACCACTGAAAACCTTCTCGTGTCGGCGAATCTTGGTCCACTTCTTGCCCCTCCTCTTGTCCGGAGCAAGCACAACCGTCTCCCCGACCTCGAGTACGAAATACGGGATCTGCTTGTGATCCGTGTAGAAGGTTCGTTCACCTCGTGTTCCAGCCGGTGTCACGCCAGTGATGGTCACACGACGCCTACATCTCAGAACCTTCTGGCCAGCCTCCAATTCATCTGCCCCGATTCTGATCTCTTCCATGAGACGTCCTCTCCTAGTCCTTCTTGGGTGAGGGATCCTTCTCCCACCAACGCTTCGCCGCCACGACGACCGCAAAGAACAAAGCGCTCAAACCCACGGCCTTCAGAGCTTTCTTCATCTTCAATCCTCTCTGAGTCCCATTCAGAACTCAAGGTGCCTCTAACGTAGACTATTTTATAAAACAAAAAAGGGGCTCTGTCAAAGAATAATCTCCCTAAACTCTTTCAATATTCCCTCTGGTAGTGGTTCACCCTGAACGGTACGTCCTGGATATCGCCAGGCAGAAATTACTCTTCGTTCTTCCTTCAGATCTCTAACCATTACCCATATCTCATGTTCTCTCTTCCCCCGACCATCTGGTTGCATCAAAGCAATCGTCCCCTCGGCGATCCCCACTTCTATGCGTTCTGGGGTTTTAATAACTCTACGCACCCTACTCTCAGAAAGGCGGTAGTAACCCATCTTGGCCTTCGCGTGGATTGTCCATTTAAGTTCCTTCATCGTGTATAATCATTATAAGTAAATGAGCCTGGGAAACAGAATCATATTAGTCTCCATACTTGCTCTATCTTTAGGGTTAATGGTTTTCTCCTCTCTCCAAGAATCCGCCATTATGGATGAATTAGCTCACATCCCGGCGGGTTATTCTTACCTAAATAACCTAGATAACCACCTTAATCCCGAGCATCCACCTCTAGTAAAGATGGCCGCTGGCTTGCCCTTACTTTTCTTGGATCTTAATTTCCCAACAGAGAGCACATCGTGGACCCAGCAAATAAATGGTCAATGGAATGTCGGATATGAGTTTCTCTATAAGTCTGGTAATGATGCAGATCAAATTATCCAATGGGCTCGTACTGGTCCAATGGTACTCACCCTCATCCTTATCATTTTCGTATATATATGGGCCAAAGAATTAATGGGTGGATGGTGGGCACTACTACCAGCATCAGCCGTTGCTCTATCACCTCATTTTCTCGCACATGGTCATTATGTAACAACCGATATTGGAGCAGCTTTAGGAGTTATCGTTTCTATCTATTATTTCAACCGCTACCTGATATCTCCCAATAAAAAATCATTGATCATAGCGGGTATCGCTTTTGGTATCGCCCAGCTTACCAAATTCTCCGCCATCATATTGGTGGGACACATGTTAGTTATGATTGTGTTTTATGCACTCCTTAGGTTCAACAGAAAAGAACACGAGCTTAAACACGCATTTGGTTTAGTTTTTAAATATCTCGGTAGACTATTTATCATATTTGCCATCGGTGGCTTAGTGATATATCCCCTATACGCTATAAGCAATGTTAATTATCCTCCCGAGAGACAACTATCTGATACAAAAGCTATTATCGATACCAATTTTCAAATCCCTCCGTTGAACTATATAGCCGATACCACCATTTGGCTCTCTGACAAACCAGTACTTAGACCGTACGCCCAATATATTCTGGGGATATTAATGGTTTTTAAGCGCACTGCTGAGGGCAACACACTGTTTTTCATGGGCGATGTTGATACTAGTGGAGGCCCTGAATATTTCCCCATCATATATGGGCTAAAAGAAACTCTACCCATGCTTATTCTAGTGGGCTTGGGCATAATCTTCTCTCTTATTGGAGCAATCAAGGCGCTTTTTAAACGGACTCCCACTCTGCGAGAATATCTAGATACTAATCTCCATGAATTCTCCGCATTACTTTTTATAGTTATCTATGTTCTATATAGCGTAGTGACTCCTTTAAATATAGGATTGCGTCACCTTATCCCTATTCTTCCTCTTATATATATTCTCTCGACCGAATCTCTTAGAAAACACGCCCAGAAAGATGAATATCTAAAACAATTGAGATCCGCCATGATTATCTTCTTGTTTATTTGGCAAGGAGCCATCGCGGTAACAGCCTTCCCCGATTACATCTCTTATTACAACGATACTGTTGGCACAGATAATGGATGGAAATATGCTACCGATTCGAATTACGACTGGGGACAAGATCTAAAACGCTTATCACTTTTTGTTGAAGAAAATAACATCTCAAAAATAGGTGTTCACTATTTTGGTGGAGGAGATCCCCTCTACTACATGCCAGATCAAGCGGTGCTTTGGCGCTCTAACATGGGCAATCCCATTGAAAGCGGCATAGAGTGGATAGCCATATCTGTTAATGAATTGCAAAACACTACTGCTCCCACTGCCCCCGGATACACCAGAAATATTGAAGAAGAATACCGTTGGTTAGATAACATACACTCTCCAGATTTCAGAGTTGGTAAATCTATATTCGTATATAAACTTTCGGAGTAGTTATTGGCTGTAGAAGGCTCTGCCAGGAACTCTAAGATCAAGGTAATTGACTGCGCCCCATTCGCCACTCTGGCGTAATTGTTCAATTACGGCTCTCCCAAAAGAAGGGTCATCCTGTAGGCTAAAATAAATGGATGGACCACTTGTCTTGGCTACCGCCTCTCTAAATTTCAAATTCTCTATTCTAAACTCTTCGGTTGGAATATCTAAGTCCTCTAAAAGCACAAAGGCCGCCTGAATATTTTTAAACATACTGTCCTCTATAACCTGCCCCCCTAGGGATAATTCTCTTTCAGATGCATCTCTAACTAAGCGCACTACCAGTGGTCCCTTAATCTCCGGTGCGAATGCAAAAGCGATACCTCCATCATCAATCCAAAAACACTCGTTTTTCAACTCCATACACCAAATGGCATAGCGCTCCCTGGAGCTTAGAGTGAATTTAACCGTGCGATTCCAATATTGTTTATCTAGCTCCATAAACGCTGCTTGAGGAGCATTCTCCAAGTTAAAACTAAGTTGATAGAAAATAATATTTTTACCAACAGCCTCCTGAAAATCCACTCCCGGCGCAAGCTCGCTCTTATCTACTTCCACGGCCTGTATAACAAATACTGGTGAAAACCAAATAAAATAGACTGCACCTCCTGCAGCTAACAAAAGTACCCCCAGAAACAAATACCTTCTAAGGGAGCTTCGGCCTCTCAATCTCCTTCTTGCCAACATACTTTTGTAGAACCTTAGGTACTAAGACTCTTCCCTTAGCATCTTGGTTATTCTCCAAAATAGCAATAAGCATTCTGCCAATCGCCACACCCGTAGCATTTAACGTATGAACATATCCCCCCTCCTTACCGTCCCTATATTTGATATTTAATCCTCTCGATTGAAAATCGGTGGTGTTTGAGCACGAATGCGTTTCTCTATATTTATTTTCACTAGGAATCCAAGTCTCAACATCGAACTGGTTGCTCGCCGAAAAACCCATATCTCCAGTTGAGATATGCACTATTCTATATGGCAAATCCAAAGCTTGAACAATTTCCTCTTGCATCTTCAGTAAAAAATCATTCTCTGCTACTGAATTTTCTGGTTTGGTGAAAGAAAACATCTCCACCTTATCAAACTGGTGAACTCTTAAAATACCTTTAGTATCTTTACCGTACGATCCAGCCTCCCTACGAAAAGCGCTAGAAAATCCCACAAAACGTAATGGAAGAACTTTCTCATCTAGGGTTTCTCCCATATACAAAGAACCGATCGTATCCTCTGCAGTACCTACAAGGTACAAATTATCTTTTTCTATAAAGAAGGCGTCTCCATCGGCTATAAACTTGTTCTTGCCCATGCCAATCATGGGTTCTGGTTTTATAAGGACCGGTGGAACTATAGGCACAAAACCGTGCTTACTGAGCTTTTCAAAGACAAATCTTACTAGAGCGAACTCTACTAGCGCCAGATCCCCTAATATATAGCCAAAACGGCTCCCAGAGACCTTTCCTGCCCGTTCTATATCTATACCCCCCCCGGCCAAAGCAAGGTAGTCCTGGGGCTTAAATTTGAACTTCGTGGGTTTCCCGACTTCTCTTAGAACAACATTATCTAGCTCGCTCTTACCAACAGGCACCCTCCCCTCAGGGACATTAGGAATTTGAAGTAATATAGCCTCTCTCCTATCCCCCAAAGACTTCAGTTCAACTTCTAATTCTCTTGTTTCCTCTTTAATCTTTTTGGCCTCCTCTTGATCATCTTTCCCAAGTTTATTCTTTCTAGCTCTTAACTCTTCTATCTTGCCTGTTAACTGACGCCACGCGGTATCCGCTTTGACCAACTCATCAACCAAAATGGGATCGCCTCCTCGATTTTTAAATCCCTCTTTTACCAAATCTGGATTGTCTCTTACAAGGTTGATATCTAACATATTATTTTTTGCTTTTAAGTGTTGGGAATAGAATCGCCTCTTTGAGTGAATGTCTCTTGGTGGCCAAAGCTACTATTCTATCAATGCCTACACCCAAGCCAGCAGCTGGAGGCATGCCATATTCCAACGCTTCAACAAAATCTTTATCCATACGGCTTGCCTCTTGGTTTCCGCCTCTAAAAAGTTTTTCCTGGTGCTCCATACGCTCACGCTGATCAATTGGATCATTAAGCTCACTAAAACCATTTGCCACCTCCATTGATTCTACAATGAAGTGAAAACGTTCCGTGATATCAGGATCATTAACTTTTGATTTAGCTAATGGAGAAGTAGCTTTTGGTTGATCCACTAAAATAGTTGGTGAAGTTAGGTGAGGACGCACCTTCCTTTTGAAAATCTCGTCTATCTCGTCTTTGTTCTTTACCTTGTTCATATCCACTTTCGCATACTTTTTAAAAGCATCTGCGTATTTTATTCTTTTCCAAGGTCCTTTTATGAAAGGCTTAAGTAGCTTTTCGGTTAACTTGATCATGCTCTCATAGTCTTCATATGCCCAGTACAACTCAAGCATAGTAAATTCTGGATTGTGCTCCCTATCTATACCTTCATTACGAAATACTCTACCTATCTCAAAAATCTTATTAAACCCTCCAATTAACAATCTCTTTAGATACAACTCTGGAGCGATACGTAAATAGAAATCTTCTCCGAGAGCATTGTGGTGTGTCTTAAAAGGCCTGGCTAGCGCTCCCCCTGGAATAGGTTGCAACATTGGAGTCTCAACTTCTATAAATCCCTCTTTCCATAAAAACTCTCTCATCTGCCTAATAAGCATGGAGCGTACCTCAAAAGCCTCTTTAATCTCTTTATTTAAAATCAAATCGAGGTATCTCTTGCGAAATCTCTCCTCTACATCCTTCAACCCAAACCAACTATCAGGCATGGGGTTAAGACTTTTAACCAACATGTCTATCTTGCTGGCTTTAATACTACGCTCTCCTCTTTTGGTCTTGAACAGCACTCCTTTGACCCCCACGAAGTCCCCCGGATCCAAAGTTGCTTTCCAAAGAGCAAACTGTTTCACCTCCTTCTTGTTTACAAAAACCTGCAAGGAGCTAGAACCGTCATTGATATCAATAAAGAGCAATCCCCCCTGATCTCGTAAGGACATGACACGTCCAGCAAGATATATCGCCTTTTTTGAACGCTCTAAACTAGCAAAGCTACGCAGTGCTTCGGCTATTTCTGTACGTTTTGAAACATGGGCGGGGTATGGATCAACCCCAGCTTCTTTCAGCTTTTTGAGCTTTTTTAACCTATCCTGCCTAATTTCGTTAAGCATTGCTTAATCATTAGAATATCACATTCTCACCTCCTAACAATTACCCCTACCCTAGCAACCCTAACCTTAAATCGGCTATTATCTACGGATGCATTATTTGTTTCTAGAGAAAGATGTCGTAGCCCTGCGTGAAAAATTAGATAAGCTAGAGGAGCAAAAATTAAGTACTGCCCAGGACGCAGCTATTCACGTTGGTCAAAGTTCAGAGACTTGGCATGACAATGCAGGATTTGAAATTGCCATAAGAGAACAAATGAGACTTTCTAAAGAAACATCCGATATAAGAAATATGTTTGTAAAAATACATACAGTAACGCCAAACCCTAAACCCACAAAAGTTGAGGTTGGTTCAAAAATTGTATTAAAAGATTTGGATACAGATGAACAAAAAACTTTTATTATCAGTAGCTATCAAGTACTCAACAAAAAAGATGATAGTGAGATCTCTTATACCGCCCCTATTATTCAGCCATTTATGAATAAGAGAAAAGGCACCAAGAAAAATATTCTAACCCCTAACGGAGAAAAGAAATACGAACTTATATCTATCCAACCAACGGATATATAAGAATTTAAAATCTAGTTAATAGACTGGATCTTATAGTTAGTTTTTCCAGAGGGAGTCTTTACTTCAACTGTGTCCCCTACTTTTTTCCCCATAAGTACTCTACCGAGAGGAGATTCATTAGATATATAACCACCCATAGGATTAGTCTCACTACTACCTACTATAAAAAATTTTACTGTATCCCCGTTGCGAGAGGCTTCTACAGTTGCTCCAACCTCAACCACATCGCGCTTCTTGGGTCTTCTAGTAATAATCTCGGCTTCCTTGAGCATTTGTTCAATTTCTGAAATACGTCGTTCAACACGCTGTTGTTCATCGCGTGCTTCAATATATTGAGAATTCTCGGATAGGTCCCCGAGCTCCTTGGCAATCTTCAAACTTTCGGTAACTTCCTTGCGCCCTTCAGTTTTAAGCCTCATGAGCTCCAGCTCCAATTCCTCGAATTTTTCCTTAGTTAGGTATTCCATACAAAAGACAACTAGGGGTGAATTCTACACACATTTCCCCAATCAGTAAAGGAGGCTATTTGCCCTCCAAATTATATGCCTTACGCCAGAGCCACCAACGTACCTTAACGGTCTCGAAAAGGACTTGGAAATAGGCTAGTGGTTTAACCTTTGAGTCAGCGTCGTTTACCCAATATACGGGTATTTCCTTAATTTTATATCCCATGCGTTTTCCAAGGGCCAATGCTTCAATATCAAAACCCCATCGTTTTATCCTCTGTTGAGTAAAGATTCTTGTAGCAGATTCCTCGCTAAATGCTTTGAACCCACATTGGGTATCCCGAATACCGGGCAAAAGTAAGGCCTGCACAAAAAGATTCCCTAGATTACCCAGAATGCGCTTAAGAAACGACTGAGGAGGATGCATCTGTGCTCCCCTGACATCCCTCGATCCAATCACGATATCGTATCCTTCCTTAAGAAAAGGAATCATCTTATCAAAATGATCAATCGCAGTTGAATTATCGGAGTCATCAAAAAGCCTATATTTTCCCCTTGCCTCCAACATACCCAACTTTACAGCGTTCCCCTTCCCTTGATTCGCTGAATATCCTATCACACGAAGATTGGGAATTAGTTTAGTAAACTTTTGAACTATCTCTGATGTACCATCCGAAGAACCATCATCAACTACAATTATCTCGTAGCTATAATCCTTGGTGGATAGGTGTCTATCTACATCGACTAAAGTTAACGGGAGTCTCCCAGCTTCGTTGTAAGCTGGAATAATCACCGAAAGATAAGGTTTTGTATCAACCATCACTATCTATGGTAGCGAAGTCTAACAAAAATGGCCAAAGCTAATCCCCCAAAAAGATCAGAGAGTAAATCTCCCAATGTATCCATTAACCCAAACTGCAATGTCTTAAGCGGCAATCCATAGGTCGCTATCGATAGGTCGTAGAGAAACTCCGTGAACTCCCAGAGCACTCCCGTGAATGCTACCCATCCTATAACTAGGAATAAAGTAACCCAAAAGCTACGAGCGGTATCAAAATAAACTGGGTTTTTATAGAAAAACCAATAGAAAATTGCTGCCGCCATTACCCCTCCGAGAAAATGGGCTGGAACATCTATCCAGGCCAAGGATCTGTACCAATCATTAGAGGTTGCTACAAGATGGACAGCAAAAAATGAACAAACAGAAAGAATAAGGTTATGTTTAGCTTTGGTACGTGTCATTTAACGCTTCTTCCACTGAGGAGCGCGACGGGCTTTCTTAAGCCCAGGCTTTTTGCGTTCTACCTTACGAGGATCACGCGTAAGATATCCGGCAGTACGTAATCGCTCCTTCAATTCTCCATCAAATTTTACCAGAGCTCTGGCTAAACCAACAGAGACAGCTTCTGCTTGAGACATAATTCCTCCCCCATTAACTTTCACTGATACCTCAGCATTTTTCTTTGCCCCAGAGTCCAATATGCCAAGCGGGGCAACAGCATTCGTTTTATATCTCTGAATTACAAAGTATTCCTTAGAATCCTTGCCATTAACTCCGAACACGCCTCCCTTACCTGCTGGATAAAACCTCACTCTAGCAACAGCGCTTTTACGCCTTCCTATCCCTTCAAAATATTTCTTTTCTAATTCTTTAGCCATTGTCTTTAGTTTCTATAATTAATCTTTTAAGCCTCGGGGTGAGCAACTTGTTTTTGGGAAGCATTCCTCTTACTGCATTCCAGAGTACTTTTTCTGGAGTTTTCCCGAAAACATCTGCATATTTTTTCTCCTTCAAATTTCCAGGTCTATCACTATGACGCTTATATGTCTTCTGAATTGCTTTCTTCCCAGTCACCTTAAGCAAGTGAACATTTTTTACGATTACCTTATTACCACCTTCTTTGTGAGGAGCATAGCTCGGAAGATTTTTATCCTGCAAAATAGTAGCTATTTGGGTAGCTAATCTTCCAAGGGGTTTATCTTTTGCGTCTATCGTGTAATCAGCCATGATTTTATACAAATTCAATAATTGCCTGTTTTACTCCATCTCTCTTGCGAGTAACAGTAGTTTTTCTAATTCTCAAATACCCGCCTCTTTTATCTTTGTATTTGGGAGCAATCTCATGAAACAGTTTGTATGCGGAAGTCTTTGGCATGCGCTTCATTAACAATCGCAGGGCTGCCATATCTCCCTTTTTGGCTAAAGTAATAAGTTTTTCTACTTTTGGCTTAATTGCCTTAGCTCTTGTTTCTGTAGTTTGAATCTTCCCCTTCATCACTAGGTTGTGGCACAAAACACGTACGAAGGCACGCCTTTGTCCTGTCGGTAAACTAAATTTATTTCCTTTCCTAGTGCCTCTCATAATACTTTACTCTTCTTTAGTTTCTTCTGTTTTCTTTTCCTTTTTGGTAACCTTTTCCTCTTTTGCCTGAACGATCTCAATGTCGGCTACTTTCTTAAGGTGGTCCATCAAAACATTAGCTGCCTTGTGCAAGGCGCTGGATGGAGAAACAGTACCATCGGTCTCAATTTCAACTCTTACCCGGTTATAATCGGTACGATCTCCTACACGCATATTCTCTACCGTGTAATTAACGTTGGTCACTGGTGAGAACACTGCATCCAAAGCTATGGTACCAACTGGTAGTCTCTCTGTTTTCTGGGCTTCAACTGGTACATATCCCAAACCTTTCTCTACGGTCAAAATTACATCTAATTCTGCTCCCTTGGTAGAAAGAGTCGCGATATGTAGATCGGGATTCATCACTCTAACCTGAGGATTGTCGGTGATATCTTTGGCCTTAACCTCTCCTTCTCCTTTAAACCTCAAAGCTAGTTCTTGTGGCCCCTCGGCGTAAAAGGCAAATTTTACTTGTTTAAAGTTGAGGCTTAACTCAACAACGTCCTCTACCATACCTGGGATAGTGGTAAATTCATGCCCAGCTCCTTTGACGGTAAAACGAGTAATAGCTGCTCCTGGAAGTGAAGAAAGCAGCACTCTGCGCAAAGCATTTCCTATGGTTAAACCGTATCCTCTGAACAAACCCTCTATCTCGAAGACGCCTTTGTGTTCGTCTTCGGATACTTTCTTTATTTTTACTGTTTCGCTTAAGTATGCGTAATCCATATTTTTATTTCTTGGAATAGAAGTCTACGACTAAACTTACATTAAATGGAACATCTGTATCTTGGGGTTGGCCTACTACGTCCCCCTCTATCTGGCCCTTATCTATCTTGAGCCACACTGGGGGCTCAAACTTCTTCAATTTCTCCGGAAGCTCCTGGAAATATGTCATGCTCTTGGATTCCGGCCTCACGGAGATTTTATCACCGACCTTGACCTTATAGGAAGGAATTTTTACCTTCTTCCCATTCACTCTGAAATGCCCATGAGATACCATCTGACGAGCTAAGTTACGCCCTTCAGTGAATCCCAAACGCATAATCACATTATCCAAACGGCGCTCTAGCGAATCAACCACGGCTGCTGTTGCAGAAATATGTTCTGCCTTACTCTTTTTCTCAATTTCCTTAAAGAGTCTTAATAGCTGTCTCTCGGTTACACCATAGCTGAATTTAATCTTTTGCTTCTCTTGAAGCTGTTGACCGTATTCGCTAGTCTTGCTCTTAAATCGTTTGCCGTGTTGACCAGGACGATATGGTTTACGAATTAAAGCCGCCTTTGGAGAACTAGAGCGCTCACCCTTCCTGGAGAGCCTAACGCCCAAACTTCTTTCTTTTTTTTCAGTAGTTCTAATCATTTTCTACATTCTGCGTTGTTTCTTTGGCCTTGGCCCATTGTGAGCAATAGG
>CAZSWG010000009.1:0-13829 GCA_964610795.1 uncultured Candidatus Saccharibacteria bacterium
TCCAAAACGGTAGGGGAGCCTTCCACCTCTTCTAGTGGGGTCAACCACCTTGTTTTTGAAGATGTCTTCAGTAGAAGAGATTACCTTCTCTACGTAGCGTGTTATATCATCTTCTGTTGTGGCCATTGTAAACGACAGTTTACAGTAGATGCGAGTATGCTGTCAACTACCCTTTACAATGGGTGTGGATAAGTCCTTTTTAAGCCACAATATACTTAGATGATTAGTTTATTGAGCGTTATATTCTGGTGGAGATGGGCGGAATCGAACCGCCGTCCGAACCGGTCGTGTAATAACGTCTACAAGCTTATTCTGACTTGTTTTAGATGAGAGGCTAAAAGTCAGAAGAAATGACTTCTCATCCGGTTAGTGTGGTGTCCCTAGGCTTCCTCCTAACCAAAAGAATCTAGGTGAGCTCGAATTATGACACCGCGACTCCCTAGCCGAGCATTTGGGAAGCGATGGAACTACTAAGCGTAAGCTAGAGTAGTTCTATCTTGAGAAAAGTTTGCACTTATCTCTGTGGAAGCTTTTAAGCAGTTCTTCCGAGCTGCACTTGCAGTCTATACAGTCAACGATTCGTCTAGGCCGATCATCCCCTTATTTGTTTTTGAATGTACGCCTGATTTCAGTATCGCTCTCGCGCCTCTTTATAGTTTCCCTCTTGTCCCATTTCTTTTTGGAACGGGCGAGCCCGAGTTCGATCTTTACCAGGCGGCCCTTAATATATGCCCGTAAGGGGACTATGGTCAAGCCAGATTCTTTGTGTTTTCCAGAAAGAGTTTTTAATTCTTTCTTGGTGAGTAGAAGCCTACGATCTCTGCCCGGATCATATTCTTTAGGAGTATTGTTGGGTTGGTAGGGAGAGATGGAGGCACCAACAAGCCAAGCTTGCTCATCCTTGAGGCGGGCATAGCTTCCCGACAGATCGATTTTGCCGCTTTTGGCAGCCTTAACTTCAAAGCCCAAAAGTTCAATGCCAACCTCAATTTTCTCGAGGATATCGTAGTCGAAATAGGATCGTTTATTTTTAGACAACTCCTTCATTTGTATTAAGTATATACTGGTGTTTTTAGTTAGACACCATACCAGTTCAGCCGCATAATTGTTAGCAGCCAGTAATGATTCAAGCTATTAGGGAAACTATCGCCAAGCGTCTAGGGACTAGTGAGTTCGAGGTTAAAATAGAGAACTCTCCAGAGAGAGGGCATTTTTCAACCAATGCTGCTTTTGTGCTTGCCGAGGCTGAGGGGATATCTACCAAAGAAGCGGGAGAAGATCTGCGAAGCTTCTTGCATAAACATGAGAACGGCAAACTCTTTGATCGGATAGAGATAGCAGGAGGAGGATTTATAAATATCTGGGTTTCCAACGAGGCTATTAAGGGAGAATTTAGAAAAATTTTGAAGGCGGGTATCGCTTGGGGGAAAGTTAAGACGAGGGTCAAAGATAAAGAGACCATTATTGTAGAATATTCCGCTCCGAATATTGCAAAGCCTATGCACGTGGGACACCTCCGATCAACCATCATTGGGGATGCGATAGCCAACGTGTATGAATTTTTAGGGTATGGAGTGGTGCGCTGGAATTATCTGGGCGATTGGGGTACTCAATTTGGAAAACTAATTGCTGCTTATAAAAAATGGGGGAACAGAAGAGAGGTTGCAAAAAATCCAATAGAAAAACTGGAAGAGCTTTATATAAGGTTCCACAAGGAGCTCAAAAATAATCCATCTCTAGAGGATGAAGGTAGGGAAGAATTCAAAAAGTTGGAACAGGGAGACAAGAAGAATAAGAAACTATGGAGATGGTTCAAAAAAGAATCCCTCAAAGAATTTAATAGAATATATAATCGCCTGGGAGTAAGTTTCAGCACTCAAATTGGAGAAGCATTTTATGAAAAGGACTTAGACCAGATAATCGCTGTGCTAAAAGAACAGCACTTAGCTGAGGAGAGCGAAGGAGCTTTGATGATAGAGTTGGAGCGTTTCGATCTGCCCCCAGCGATGGTTCGCAAAAGCGATGGGGCAACGCTCTACTTCACCAGAGACATAGCTAACCTTAAATATAGAATTGAAGAATATAGCCCCAAGAGAATTCTTTATGTGGTAGCGAACGAACAAACTCTTCACTTCAGCCAACTCTTCGCGGTAGCCAAGATGATGGATATCTCTGGCAATAAGGAAATGCCCGAGTTGGCACATGTAAAGTTTGGATTAGTAAGAGGAGAAGCCGGCAAAAAGCTTTCAACTAGAGAAGGAACGGCGATCAAACTCAATGATCTTCTAGACCGCTCCGTTAAACTATCAAAGGAGGCATTAATTAATCGCAAGGTGGAACTTAAAAGGGGTGAGGCAAAAGAGGTCTCTGAGATATTGGGGGTTGGTGCGGTTAAATATAATGATCTTTCTCAAAATAGGATGTCGGATATCGTATTCGATTGGGATAAGATGCTTTCTTTTGAAGGTAACTCTGGTCCATATCTACAATATACCTACGCACGTCTAAAAAGCATTTTAAGAAAGGCCAAAGGTGTCCCCAAGTTGGATAATTTAATTTTGGATAATGAAAGGGACATTCTTTTAGTATTAAAACTCTCTGAATTTCCAGAAGTTTTGGAGAGAGTAAAAGAAACCTATATGCCAAGCCAACTGGCAAGTTATCTTTATGAGTTGGCCAAGGAATTAAATTCCTATTACCACAGCGAACCAGTTATCAACTCTGAAGCAGAGTTAAGGGCGGTGCGATTAAATTTAGTAAGGGCAGCCAGTAATGTTTTAAAAACAGGCCTTGGTCTTTTGGGGATTAAGACTGTAGAGAAGATGTAGTTAGGTTGTTATCTTTACCTCGAGTCTCCCTCCCATTATGGGTTCTCCCCTCGTGGTCACTTTCTTTATTTCGAGGAAATTGCTGGAAGAGATAATCCCTTTTTGATTATCCTCTATTAAATTAGCTAGGGATGTGTCGTTAGTTTTGTAAGCCAGCTTAGCCTTTTGACCAACCATCAAGCCATGCTTCTTGCGGGCATCTTGAAGTTCGCGTAGTAGTTCACGTAATAAACCTTCTTTTTCTAGTTCGGGTGTAAGTTTAGTGTCTAGACCAACCGTAATAACGCCTACTTTGTCCTTGAGAAAGTTCTTACCCATAGGAGTATCAAATTTTACAGCCAGTACATTTGCCTCCTCTCTTAGAAGTTCAACCAAGTTACTATCTGATTTAATGCCTTTGGATCCTTTTATAACTAAACTCGCCATCTTTTGTCTTAGGGGTTGTTTTGCCTCAGAGCGAAGGTTGTGAACCATAGAGGCTAGGCTTCTTACAACCATCATTTTCTCGAGAAGAAGTTTGTTGTTAGTAACAAGCTTCTTGTCGCTTGTTGGGTAACTACAAAGGTGAACTGATTCTGGATCACTTGCCTTGCGAAGACTGCTAAAAATTTGTTCTGCGGTGAATGGTAGGGTTGGTGCTATAGCCCTAGAGAACTTAAGGAGCACTTCATAAAGGGTGGAAAGGGCTTTGGGATCTCCTTGTACGAATCGATCACGAGAACGGCGAATGTACCAAGTAGATAGATCTTCAATAAATGGAGCGATAGGACGACTAGAACTTGGGAAATCAAAGTTATCCAAGCCTAGAGCATATTCGCCAATACATTGTTCCAATCTTGCTTTAATCCATTTGTCCAAAACATGGTCTGATGTAGCTGGTTTAGCACTAGGGTTCCACTTGTGAAGATTGGCATAGGTGGTGAAGTACTTAAATGAGTTATGGAGGATATTAATACTGTTACGAGCCTCTTGGATGTCTCGTTCGTTCAGGTCCAAATCTTCTCCCTGCATGATTTTATTGGACATGAAGTAGAGTCTTAGGGATTCTGCTCCATATTTTTCAATAGTTAATCTAGGGTCTGGATAGTTGCCATATGATTTGCTCATCTTGCGTCCATCCGTGCCTGCTAGAACGCCAGTCACAACCACATTCTTGAATGCAGGCCTTGCTTTGAGGGCGTCAGCAAGGACATGGAGGTAATAAAACCACCCTCTTAGCTGTCCGGTGTATTCAATAATGAAATCTGTTGGAAAACCGGCCTCAAAAACCTTCTGATTTTCAAATGGATAGTGATCTTGGGCGAAGGGCATAGCGCCGGATTCAAACCACACATCTAAAATTTCTTTGATGCGATAGGCTTTTTTACCGGATGGGGTGGTTAGTACAACGTTATCTATGCCAGGGCGGTGAAGATCTTTAATCTTTTTACCGGAAAGCTTTTCTATCTCCGCCAATGATCCCACCACAATGCGCTCTCCATCTTTGGTTTCCCAAATAGGCATAGGGGTTCCCCAATACCTAGCGCGAGAAAGTGACCAATCTGGAGCATTCTCGATATTGTATTTGAATCTTTTCTTACCAAAGTGACCCGGAACCCAATTTATTTGCTCGTTGGTTTTGAGCATTTGTTTACGTAATGGATCAATCTTCATATACCAGGCATCCTGGGCCATATATATCAAAGGGGTAGCGCAGCGGTAACAGTGGGGATAGGCGTGGGTAATTCTTTCAGAGCGTACGAGGACGCCCTTTTCCTCCAAAGCCGCCGCTATGGCCTTATCTGCTTTCTTGAAATATTCGCCAGCCCAAGGGAAAGGAAGATCTTTTTTGAATTTCCCATCTTCATCTAGGATCATTGGAGCCGAAAGCTTCTTGGCTTGTCCCAAATTAAAGTCATCTTCACCAAAGGCCGGAGCTATATGAACAACGCCAGTTCCCTCGTCGGTAGTGGGGAAAGAAGCTGTCCATATTTTGAAATCTTTTGATGGATCAGGAGTGAATATTGGTTCAAAGAGTGGTTCAAAAGATTGTCCAGCTAGATCTTTTCCACTTTGAGTTTCAACCACCTTCCATCCCTGCAATTCCGGGTGGCGCGTAAGAGCTTCTTTGGCTAGGATATATTTCCTTTTACCATTAGTGACAGTTACATATTTGATGTTTGGGTTAACGGCGAGTCCGTTGTTGGCGGGTAGCGTCCAAGGAGTAGTAGTCCAAGCAAGAACATACGTGTCTTTTTGATCCTTAAGCTTGAAGGCGATAGTTACAGCGGGATCATCTACATTCTTGTAGTTTTCATCAGCATCCATGGTCACCTCGAACTTAGACAGAGGAGTAGCGCAACGTGGGCAGTATAAAGAAACGCGCCTTCCTTTATATATAAGGTTTTTATCGTAGAGTTGTTTGAATATCCAGATGACCGTTTCCATATATCCAAGATCATCCGTGCGGTATGGATGATCCATGTCGGCCCAGCGGCCAATATGGTCTATGTACCACCTCCATTGAGCAGAACCCTTGGCTACATATTCCCTGGCAGCTTTAATGAAGTTGCCAACACCAAAAGCCTCAATATCCTTTTTAACCTTGAGACCCAATTGTTCTTCCACTTTCTGTTCGGCTGGTAGTCCGTGTACGTCCCAACCCCAGACTCGAGGAACATAATATCCTTTCATGGTTTGGTAGCGGGGAATAACATCTTTTGCAATTGAGGGAAGTAGGGTGGCGTAGTGAGGTAGGCCGGTTATAAAAGGAGGACCATCATAGAACGAGAAAATCCTACTTTTAGGATTTTTATCCAAAGACTTTTGAAAGGTTTTATTTTTCTTCCAGAAGGCAAGAACCTCCTCCTCTTTTTCAAAAAGGGATTTTTGAGATAGTTCCTTAAACTTTTTATATGCGCTACCAGCCATTAGTGGTATGGAATATAACCTAAATTCCCCCTAAATCAAACCAACTCGCTTTTTCACCTCGATAATCTTCTTAAGCGCTATAGGAGAGGCTACTTTTGCTCCATCTGAAAGTACTTTCATCACAAACTTCTTGTTTTTGATAAGGGCAGCTCGTCTTTTTCTAAATGGCTTCAATGCTTTTATGACTACCTCAGCAAGATCCGCCTTAAATGTCGCGTATCCAGTGTTTTTATACTTTTTAACAATGGTATCCATCTTCATATTGGAAAATGCAGCATATATATCTATTAAGTTAGAAACTGCTGGGCGATTTTTGGGATCATATCCAACTTCTTTTTGAGAATCAGTTGTGGCAGCCATTACTTTTTTCTTTATTTCACTAGGTGTGTCGGAGAGGAACAGACATCCAGAAGGAATAGACTTGCTCATCTTTTGGTTTGGGTTGTTGAGACTCATAATCCTTGGAGTTGCATTGTGTAGGGCCTGAGGCTCCTGAAATGTTTTTCCGAAACGAGTATTAAAACTACGTGCGACGGTGCGCGTTAATTCCAAGTGTTGTCTTTGATCTTGTCCTACAGGTACAAAATCTGCGTTGTAGAGCAAAATATCCGCAGCCATAAGGATGGGATAGTTAAAAAGGCCAGCATTGGGTGTTTGCCCCTGGGCAATTTTCTCTTTGTATTCCACCATTCTTTCCAGTTCTCCTATTGGGGTGATGGTGTTGAGAATCCAGGCAAGGTTTGCGTGCTCCTCAATTTGAGATTGAACAAAGAAGGTAGATTTTTTGGGATCTATGCCAAGCGCCAAGGCGTCCACTGCCAAATTAAAAATATCCTTAGTCTTTTGCTTAGGGTCGTACTTTTGGGTTAGGGAATGGTAGTCGGCTATAAAGTAAAAACGCTTGTAAGGTTTCTTCTGTAGCTCAATAGCCTGTTTAAATGCTCCTAAATAATTTCCTATGTGTAGGGTTCCAGAAGGTTGGAATCCAGTTACAACCACTTTTTGAGACATGGTTTTATTATATACCAAGGTTGGTTAACCCCTAGATTTCGATGACCACAGGTAGAATCATCGGGCGGCGCTGCGTCTTGTGATAAATAAATTGTCCGATTTGATCTCTAAAGAGAGATTTCAAATAGTCAGCGTCCACATTCTTGGTGCGGGGGATTCTGCTTACGATACCCCTTATCCTGCTGCGCATTTCTTTAAGAAGGTCCTGGTTCTCACGCAGATAGATAAAGCCACGGGAGATAATATCAGGATTTTTAAGAACCTTGCCAGTCTTGCGGTCAATGGTAACAATTAAAACTACCATACCATCATCGGCTAACATTCTTCTGTCTCGTAAAACTACCTCCTCAACGTCTCCAACTCCAAGTCCGTCTACCATAACGTAGCCGGTATCAACTTTTTCTTTAGTAATTTCAAAACCATCTTTGGTTAGGAGGCACACATCGCCATTGTCTGGGAGCTTCACGTGATCTTTTTGCATACCCACATCTTCCGCTAGCTGACGCGCTATGGTGCGGAAGTGATAATAGGCATGGATAGGAACCAAGAATTTAGGTTTTAAGGTTTTCATTACCAGTTTCAAATCTTCCTGGGGAGCATGTCCTCCTGCGTGAATATCGAGTAGCTTATAGTTTTGAACTACATCTACCTGGCGGGCAATATTGTCAGTGAGAGATTGCACGCTTCTTTCGTTTCCAGGAACCACAGAGGAAGAGAAGATTACCGTATCAGTCTTTTTTAGCTGAATGTATTTGTGGCTTCCATCTACTATGCGCATAAAGCCAGAATTTGATTCTCCTTGAGCGCCAGTGGTGACTATTAATACATCTTCGTCTTTGTAATTATTCACTTCTTGAGGAGAAATCATGGTGCCTTCTTTGTATTTGAGGATTCCTAAGTTTTTGGCGATATCCATGTTCTCCCTCATAGAGCGTCCGTTGATTGCCACCTTCTTGCCCATCTTCTCGGCGATTTTAATAATCTCGGATATGCGGGTGATCATAGAAGAGAAGGTCGTTAGAATAATTCTCTTCTTGGCTTTCTTCAAAATCTCCTCGATGTTTTTTTCAACTGTTTTTTCGGAGATGCCGATACCTTCCTTAAGAGCATCTGTTGAGTCCATTAAATATGTGTGTACTCCCATTTTGGCTACTTGCTCGAGTTCCTCGAGACGATATATGTTTCCATCTTTGTCTCTGTCGAGCCTGAAGTCTCCAAAGTTCACAACATTGCCAATGGGGGTTCCAATGGTCACACCCATAGAGTCGGGAATCGTGTGCTCGACTCCAAAGAAGGTGAGATCAAAATATTGCCCCACCTTTTTGTGGTCTCCATATTTCACTTCAATAATGTTTGGCTTTGGTTCGTTGGGAAATTCTGCCTGACGTTTTTCAATCAGTGCTTTGGTAAGCCTTAGGGTGTATATTGGGGGGTTACCCAGTTTTCCAAGGATATAGGGAATGGCTCCAATGTGGTCCATGTGTCCGTGGGTAATGACAACCGCTCTAATATTTTCTTTTTTGGGAACAAGGGAGGTTATATTAGGGATAATATAGTCAATTCCCGGAGTATCTTCTTCGGGGAATTGGAATCCCATGTCCATAATGACAATCTCATCCTCGTATTCGAGATATGACATATTGCGTCCGATCTCTTCTAGCCCTCCAAGGGGGATGAAGCGTAGGGCACCCTTACTATCTTTAGGAGATGTCTCTTTGGAAGCTGTCTTGGCGGTTGATGGATGGCCAGAAGTAACCCGTTTTGTGTGAGCTTTGGGAATTGTTCTTTTATGTGTTGTCGGCATTTTCAAATGTGGGGATGGGGAGAGTCGAACTCCCACGGGCTAGTGCCCACAGCGACCTGAACGCTGCGCGTATACCAATTTCGCCACATCCCCAAAGGGCGGGGCACTATCTAATATAAATAAAAGTCCTGTTCGCTTTCACTGAATTTCTATAAGGAATTAATTCTCGAAGAGTATACACATTAATACCCCCAAGCGCAACCCTACTGTACGATGGGCTCTCTGAAAGTACGCCTCGATTTAACAAACCAATCAGACACATTAAGAAAACGATCATCGCTGGTATTTATGATGCGCGTATCATCCACCCCCTGAAGGCTTGGGGTTGTGATAAAAACATATTCTGGAGAATAGAGGAAGATGGCTGGGGTCTCGGCGCTAATGCGGTTGCTAATTTGCTCAAGCAAAGCAGAGCGAGCGGAAACGTCAAAGGTTCGCCTATATTCTTCAAGTAATGAATCGGTACCCGAGTCTTGGTAGAGGGCTAGGTTTTGATCCGGGAAGAATCTCTTAGATGAATGCCAGAAGGAGAAAAGATCATTTCCTTCTTTCACAATATTGCCGAAGAGAATCATCTCGTAATTAGTGTTGCGGAGCACGTCTTCTCGAATGTCCCTCAGGGAACGAGTGATTAAGTTAACCTTTGCTCCCAATACCTCCCAATCCACTTTAATCTCTTCAGCTGTTTTGGTGAGAAATGGTTCATCTGGGACAATAACATTGAGCTCCAAATCCTTAAGGGTGTCTACATCGTAACTTGTGAATGGATTCCCTGTGATATTAGTTGGTCCAAAGAAGGGAACAGCGTGTCCATCAAAAACTTCATCTATCAACTCGCCTCTACCAACAGCTCCGGAGAGAGCCTTGCGGATACTCAATTCTTTAAGTGGTGCTGGACCTACGCTTTGATTAATAAAGATAGCGTAGTAGCGAGAGGAGCTTAGGTAATGAGCGGTGTGACGGATGATAATGGGGCGCTCTTTGAGAGGCTCCGCGGTTGAAAGTCCAAACCCATCTATTTGCCCAAGGTTGTATGCACTAATTAACTCAGAGTCCTTACGGAAGAACTTAAAGATAAAACTATCTATATATGGAGGGTGAATAAAGTAGTCTTCGTTGGCCTTGAGCTTAAAGCTTTCAATAAATCCACCTGAATCTTTCTTGTGAGAGACTATTTTATATGGTCCGGACCCTATGGGGCTTAACCCATATGGGGTGAGCTGGTAGTTGGATACTGGCAAATCGACAAAAAGATGTTTTGGAATAGGGCGAAGAGAGCGTAAGTGATCTTCCTTAAAAAAAGCGTATGAATTTTGGAGGGTAAACTGCACTTCTAGCTCGCTGACCCTTGATACTTCAACTCCATCGAAGCTACCGCGTAGTGGTGAACGGCTATCTGGGTTGTGGATTACATCCACAGTGAAGACAATATCGTCTGCGGTAAGCTTTGTGCCGTCGTGCCAGAGGATATTGTCGTACAGGCGTACGTTCCAAGTTTTTCCATCAGTTGAAGATTTAATACTTTCGGCCATTTCTTCGAGGCTGGCAAAAAGTAGTCTCGAGATTGCCCTGTCTGTTTCGGTTATAGGTATAATTGGATTTACAAAAGAAGGTTGCCCCACAATTCCTTCTCTGTATGTCCCTCCTGGAGTAGGAATAACATAAGTTTTTGTTTTGTAGATTAACCCGCTATAAGTTATAGCTGCGATCAAAAAGATGGCGAGAGCGCTATATAAAACTAAACGCTCCTTTTTACTTAGAGTGCCCAATATTCTCAAGAAAAAACTCTTGGAGGTTGTTTTCATCTATTTCCCTAAAGAATGAAATTCAAAATGGCCAGTCCTGCGAACAAAACACCAGTTACAATAGTGGCTATAAAAAGAATACGCTCCAGTCCGCGGCGACGCTGATAGAAGCTACCATCTCCGCCACCACCTCCGCCGCCACCGAACAAGCCTCCACTATCTGCAGATCGTTGCTGAAGCAAGACCAAAATTATGAGCGCGATCGATACTATTACCCAAAGAATGTTAATTAATGACATATTTTCTATATAAACCTCGCAGTCAAGCTTATCACGAGATTGGACGTCCCGACAATTAAAGCCGCCACAAGAAGATTAGTTAGCCCATCGATTGTAATAGTTGGCAAAAGAACGTCAAGAAACAACAGTGTAACCGCATTTACCAGTATTGATCCAAGCCCAAGGGTTAAAAGAAGAATGGGTCCCAAGGCCAAACGCACTAATGGTTTTATAAGAAGGTTAATGAGGGTAAGCCCAGCTACAGTAATGGCAAACCCTTCAATGTTTTGAGCTATGGTGACCTCAGGGAGAGTAATGCCTACTATATATAGCGCTATGCCGTTGGCTAGGAACATTAAAGAAAATCCACGGATGATACCCATTAGATATATTCTACCCTAAGTAATATTCTGAGTCTTTGGTTGTGATAAACTGAAAAGACAATGGCGAAACGCACAGTAGTGCTTTTAGTTTTGAGTGGTTGGGGTGTTGGCAAGAAAGATAGCTCTAATCCTATATATAAGGCAGAGCCTAAAAATCTAAATTATATAAGGCTCAATTACCCTGCGGGCACTCTTCAAGCTTCTGGAATTGCGGTTGGACTACCTTGGAATGAGGAGGGTAACCCAGAGGTTGGTTATTTAACTTTGGGAGCAGGCAAGGTGCTTTATCAAGACTATCCTCGGATAAGCTTAGCTATACAGGATGGAAGTTTTTTTAAGAATGAAGCGCTACTTCAAACCATAAGAAGTGCCAAAGAAAAAGGTGGAAAAGTGAATCTAGTGGGTTTAATTGGTGAGGGGACAAGCATTTCTGCCCTAGAGCACCTAGATGCCTTAATGCAGCTGGCAGAAAGTGAAGCAGTGCCCTTTGCTCTCCATCTTTTTGGAGATGGAAGGGATAGCGCCAATGGCAGTACCGCTAAACTGATGGCTCATTTACCCCAAGAGAGGATCGGATCGATAACTGGTAGGCACTATGCAATGGATATAGACCTTCATTTAGATAGAACCCTTATGGCTTATGAGGCTATTGTAGGAGTGAAGGCTCAAGTAGAAGTTCAGGATAAAGGTGAGTTCCTGCAGAAGCTCTATTTATCTGGAGTAACGGATGAATTTATACCTCCCACCCTTTTTGATAAAGAATTGGCTGTAAAAGAAGGGGATGGAGTAATCTTTTTTAACTTTAGCGAAGACTCCCAAAGGCAACTATCTAGAATGTTCATTGATCCAGCCTATGGAGGAAAGCCTCGCTATGAATTAGGCGAGAGAGATGTGAAAAAACATGTAGTTCCAGCAAACCTATCCCTACTTTCTTTAGTAGAATATGAAAAAACGTTAAATATATCAGTGGCCTTCCCTCAAGAGGAGATTGTAAACCCACTAGGAAAGGTACTTGCCGATGCAGGAAAGGTTCAACTGCGCTTAGCGGAAACTCAAAAGTATGCGTATGTAACTACCCTTTTTAATGGGATGGTTAACAAACCCTTTCCCAATGAATACAGAGTGGTTATTCCGTCTCGTGAAGAAGCGAGGGTGGATGAACATCCAGAAATGAGGGTTAGAGAGGTGACTGAAAGAATACTGGCAGCCTTGAATGAGGGGATATACGATTTTATACTAGCCGACTTCGCAAATGTTGATACCGTGGCTCACACGGGGAATTTTGATGCTACCATCAAGGCTATTACTGCTGCGGATGAGCAGATCGGCCTTATAACCAAAGCGATTCTTGCTTCCGGTTCTCTGCTAATTATCACCTCAGATCATGGAAATGCTGAGGTAATGATGGATTTGAAAACTGGATCTAGGGATTTTGGAGACAACAGAAGCCCAGTTCCAATATATATAGTGGCTGAGGGGTATGAGCGGGTAAAAGATGAGGCTCAGGCCAGCGAGATAGAAAAATTGAATGCAGGGGTACTGTCAGATGTTGCCCCTACAATCCTCGATCTCATGGGTATCCCTAAGCCCCAAGGCATGACCGGTATTAGCACCCTCCAGCTTTTGAGATAATCCACAGATTTTCCACCTTTTGGCAGTTGTGCTTCTTGCCACCTTTTGGTAATCTGGCGGCAATGGAAAGGGATCAAGTTGCCGAGTTGGCCCACGATATTGCCTTTGCCGTTTACCGAGTATCCTCTTTAGTAGAATTTTCGTATTTGCGTAAAGAATTGGAGGTAGCGGCAGTGGAGATCGTTTCATTTTTAGATATAGAGGCCCTTGATAGGGTAAAACGTCTTATTAAACTAGGAAGAGCTATAGAACAGATAAGCGAGGTAAATAGCGAAGTATTACAAAGAGAGCTAAGGACTCTAACTAATATATTGGAAGATGTGGATATTCCCACCGAAACGGCAGAACTAGATGTGGAAAAGCTGTTTAATCGGCAGAAAAATACATTGCCATTTAAACGGCAAGAGGAAAAAATAGAGAGTAAACGGCAAGTTTCCATTAAGCCAGATAAACGGCAATTGGAAATATTGGATTTTATACGGCAATTTCCTAATGGTTGTCGCGCTGCAGATATTGCCAGAAATTTTCCAGAAGTCAGTAAAAGAACTCTTAGGAATGATATATCAGCTTTGGTAGATAGGGGATCTGCTGAGCGTGTAGGAGAAAGGGGTCCATACTCATATATAAGGGCTCTGAAGACAGGTAGTGATGTTGGGTCAAAAGATATTAATGAGATTCTACTTTTAGCCCAGAGCGGGGATGATGAAAAAGATGTATTTGACGAATTTTAAAAAACGTGTGATTCCTTGTAACAGAGCCACTCTCTAGGACGTTTTAACTAATGTAAGCACAAGGTTTGACTTAGGGTTGTTTTCCACAGCCCGCTTTAAAATAGAGTCTTGCTGCTTATGGCTTGATATACTAAAATCCTTTATAGAGCCCCATAGCGGGGCTTGTCCTCGCATTTAAGATGCGGGGGTTGTAGTGGCAAAATTACGTGGTAGGTCGAAAGACCTGTCCCGCTTGCAAGCGGAAGGAAATACAAATTCATTCCCGCCGCTACAAAAACATTAGATCCTCCTGCGATTGCCAGTTGTTTCAATAAACTAAAAACTAACGGGTCGATGGCAGAACCAGGAAGAAAGGATCTCGGGTTTTAGCATCAAGCTAAAACAAAAACAAATTGTCGAAAACAAAAATAAATAAAGTGAGTAAATTAACTAAGAAATTTGCAACAGCAAGTGTTGCTTTTGCCACTTTAGTCTCACTAGCTGGCGGTATGAGCATAGTACCCGCAG
>CAZSWG010000010.1:0-13432 GCA_964610795.1 uncultured Candidatus Saccharibacteria bacterium
TTATAGAAAACGCCGAAGGGTCCGCTCTTGTGGCCCTACCCAACAATTTTGCTAAAGAGTGGGTAGAGACGAAGTATCATAAATTAATTTTGGGCTCCATGCGCTCTATTAATGGGACCACCAAACATGTGGAGTATGTAGTCGAAGGTAGTCTTTCTCAAAGAGCGATTAACAGAAGGCGTAGGGAGACCCGGGAGCATCAAGATGAGAAGCAGCTAGTCTTCCAGGAGATGCGCGTTGATCCAGAAACTAACCTCAACCCGAGACACACCCTTGATACATTTGTGGTTGGATCATTTAATGAGCTTGCCTTCTCCGCTGCTCAGGCTGTAATTGAAAGTATCGGAACTAAATACAATCCTCTTTTCATATATGGTGGAGTGGGGTTAGGAAAAACCCACCTTATCCAAAGTATTGGCAACGAAATTCGCAGAAGGTCGGATAACAAGGTGGGAGTTAAATACGTTTCTTCTGAAAAGTTTACCAATGATGTTTTGTGGGCTATTAGAAATCGCCGCGCCGAGGATATCAAAAACACATATCGCAATGTCGATGTTCTAATCATCGATGACATTCAATTTTTGGGCGGAAAAGAGAAGACTCAAGAGGAATTTTTTCATACCTTTAATGCGCTTCACCAGAATAATAAACAAATCATTATCTCTTCCGATCGCCCACCAGCGGCTATAGCAACTCTTGAGGAACGTTTGCGCTCTCGTTTTGAGGGAGGCATGATCGCGGATATCAGTGCTCCTGACTACGAGTCTCGCTTTGCCATCGCCAAGTCAAAACTACAAGAAAAAGGCGTTGATTTGGACGACAAGGTCATTGAACTGGTGGCTAAAAGGGTCCAAAAAAACATCCGAGAAATAGAGGGAATTCTCAACAAGCTCGTATTCCATCAGATAACATACAAGCGACCGCTTGATTCGGCGACCACAGAGAAAATCATCTCCGAGGTAACCGATAAATCGGCCTCCCGAGCCACCCCGAACCAGGTTATTAAGGCTGTGTCTGCTTTTTTCGAGATCTCCCCCAACGACCTAATCGGCCGCTCTAGAAACAAAGAGTATGTTGAGCCTCGTCAGATATCCATGTATCTACTCCGAGAACTCCTCGGCATGTCCTATCCAGATATTGCTAGCCGCGTTGGTAAGAGAGATCACACCACTGCTATTTATGCGTGCAAAAAGGTCGCCGACGACATAACTAAAAGCTCCGACTTGGGTCAGAAGATCCTTCTCATTAAGGAAGATGTTAATAAATTTGGGTAATAGCTGTTAATTTTATATGGAACACGTGTCTAGAATAAATCATTCGAGAAGAATAACATTCGTTGGGGGCAAAATGATTCTACCCTCCCCCACACAATGTTAAATCAAGAAAATCGAAAAACCTTAATGGACATGAGCCAAAACAAAAGTCTTCCACATATTAACAGCCACTACTACTATCTATAAGAATCATGAAAGTAATTATATTAAAGAGCAATCTTAAATCTGGATTAGATGCTGTGAGCAGAGGAGTGGGGATAACAGCAAACCTTCCTGTCCTAGGGACGGTACTCATTGAAGCGCGCAATAATCAAATTAAATTATCAACTACTAACCTAGAGCTCGCCATAACAAAAGTAGCTTTTGGAAAAATCATCGAAGAAGGAGAAATCGCGGTTTCCTTTTCTACGTTATTTGGAATAGTTAACAACATATCCAGCGAGAGAGTCAATCTGGAGGTTAAAAACACTAACTTAATAATAAAAACGGACAACTATGAGGCGCGCATTCAAGGGCTAGACACAAAAGACTTTCCAATAATTCCAACGATCAAGGATAAGACGGAGCACCTAGAACTCCAAGGGGGATTAATTAAGGGAGCTTTGCAAAAAACAACTATGGCAGTCGAGGTTTCAGATTTACGCCCAGAGATAGGAGGAGTTCTTCTCGCAGTCGAACCAAGTGGAGCCAAGGTTGTGGGGACAGACAGCTTCCGCCTAGCCGAAGCATCTTTGTCTGGGAAGCAGGTTAAAAATACGTTCTCCAGAGGATTTATGATCACCATTCCTCTTAGGGCAGCTCAAGAGCTTTCCCGCATCTTAGAGGACAAAGAGAATGTCCTGGTATATACAGACGAAACCCAGGTCCTATTCCAGACAGAAAGCTTGTCTATGGTGTCGCGATTAGTAGAGGGTAAATTCCCCGACTATAAAGCCATTATTCCTAAAGAAATCGAAAGCAGTGTTGTGGTGGACAGAGAGGAACTAATCAACGGCTTGAAACTCACAAGTTCTTTTTCAGGAAGGAATAGCGAGGTAACACTACGCACCAAAGATAAAAAGACACTAGAAGTTTTTTCAAGCGATAGCTCTATTGGGGAAAATAGATTTTTGCTCCCGGTTAAGTTTGATGGTCCAGATATGGAAGTAATCTTTAACTGGCAGTTCCTCTTGGATGGTATTAAAACAGGACAAAGCAAAGATGTGATTCTTGGCCTAAATGGAGAAGAGCACCCAGCCGTAATTAAATCACCAGAGGACACAGGATATTTTTATATCCTTATGCCGATTAAGCCCTAAAAGAAAACGATTATCTCGTCGGAGCTAGTATCTCCATTCTCATCCACGGCCTCTATCTTGATGCGGCCCTGGAGAGCACCAGAGCTGGTCAAATCTTCTTCTATAGACACGCTTCTCCCAAAGTCACCGGAGTATTCAGCTTTAATTGAGTTATTTAAGTAAATCCGCACACTGGCAATATCGTCCTTACCCGAAATCTTGGCTCGCAAGGTGAAGGATTGGTTAACATTGTCTCCATTGTCCGGGGAAATAAAGTTTATATCCAAATCTCCATTATCGCTTTTGCTATCTTCTTCTACGGCATTCTTGTCTACCGTGGGGAACCTAGTTGGTTTTGGATTGGATATAAGCCAAGATTGAATTCCTTGTTCCCAAAGAGGATATTGAGAGTCACCCTGTCTTCCTAGGTAATACAGAATACTATGGTACTCCCCCTCAATTAGTTGGCCATTCATAACAGGAAATGCACCAACTACTGGATCGGGACGATTAAAGTATTCAACCGGTAGAGTTGGAAGAGCTCGCGACATAAATGAATGCCACATAGGAATAGCAGCCAACAAACTGCTTCCTCCCTGGCCCAACGGCATACGGTTGTTGTTCCCTGCCCACACTGCAGCCACTAGATTGGGGGTATAGCCAAATGTCCAAGCATCTACATAGTCGTTCGTGGTACCAGTTTTTAAGGCAACTTGATAACCGGGTACTTGAGTAAGAGGTAGGCTAGCGGTGAAGAGTCCGGAACGCAACCCCACATCTGAAAGAATCTCGTTAATTAGCCTTGGGTATTGGGAGTCCACCACTTGCTCCCCATGGTCCTCATACTCTTCGAGAACTTTCCCCCTAGAATCCTCTACTTTCAAAATAAACACGGGCTTATGATAAATTCCTTCCGTTGCCAAAACTCCATAGGCAGACAAAAGCTCCACCATTCTCACCTCCCCACCTCCAAGTACCAAAGATAGACCAAAACGATCAGGGTCATCGAAAGTGCTAATGCCAAAACGAGCTGCATTATCCATGGTTCTCTCTAGGCCAGCTAGGTAAAGAGTTTTTACCGAAGGAATGTTGATGGACTGAGACAACCCCTCTGCCATAGTAACGGGTCCCCTATATCTCAAATCAAAGTTGTGCGGGCTATAACAACTAGGAGGACACGCAACTGAAAATTCAGTTTTTACATCCCACAGAATAGTGTTGGGAGTAAATCCTTCTTGGAATGCAGTTAAATAAGCAAACGGCTTAAACGATGATCCTGGTTGACGTAACCCCTGGAGGGCGACGTTAAAGTTTCCCTCAAAGGCACAATCCACCCCCTCGGCACATCCCTCTGGTTCGGGATCAGCAAAGTAATCACGAGATCCAACCATAGCTAATATCTGTCCAGTTTTCGGATCCATAGCGAGGAGTGCTCCATTGTGCCCACCAGCAACCTCCTTATTGCGCTCAACATTTGTTTTTACAGCATCCTCAGCAATTTGCTGCATTTCCCAATTGAGAGTAGTGGTTACTTTTAGTCCTCCGGTACGCAAAGCATCTTCCCCGTATTTGTCTCTAAGATACTCCTGGATGGTTATAGCAAAGTGAGGAGCCCTTATCCCCGTCTCGGGCTGAGATTGTATCTCTGGGAGCTCTTCAGGAACACTGGAGGCCTGTTGCTCGTCGATATACCCCAATTCTTTCATGCGCCTGATTATAAAATTCTTACGATCCTTAAGGGCATCTCTGTTTGGACCCCAAGGAGAGTAAAAGCTGGGAGCCTTAGGAAGAGCGGCCAATACCGCGGATTCATTCAAACCCAACTCAGTAGCCGATTTATTAAAATAAGCTCGAGCCGCACCCTCGATACCATAAATAGTTGGTCCATATGGAACTTGGTTTAGATATAAGTCCAGAATTTCATCCTTGGAATACCTCTGTTCAAGTTTAATGGCTAAAACGGCCTCTCTTAGCTTACGAGTAATTGTCCTCTCTGGGGTTAGGAAGGTGTTTTTGGCAAGTTGCTGGGTAATAGTTGACCCCCCCTGTACCACTGTTCCGCGGATCAGGTTCACAAATATTGCGCGTACCAACCCCCTCCAGTCAAAAGCTCCGTGCTCATAAAAGGACCCATCCTCCATGCTTAATGTGGCATGTCTTAGAATGTCCGGTATCTGATCAGATGGGATAACGGTACGCTTCTCGTCTTTGTATATCTCATAAAAAAGAATTTCTCCCTCACGGTCATAAAGTTTAGTTGATTCGGGAATACTTAGATTAGTTAAGTCCTCCGCTGAGGGAAGCTCGGTAGTAAAGTAAATGAATCCCACATATAAAACTCCCAGAGCAAAGACAATGCTGGCGATTTGTAGAATCTTCTTTTTATCCCATCGGGGCCACTTCATGCGTTCTTATATTCTAAAACAAAGCCGCCCTATTGTAGAGCGGCTTTGTTAGTTAGGACTAGAACGCGTCTACGTCCTCGTCCTTCTCTTTGGTCTCCTCTTCGACGGCGTCATCACCGCCTTCGGTGCCTTCGCCTAGATCGAGATCATCATCCTCATCCTCGTCTAAATCACTGTCGTCTTCGAGAAGGATTTCTTCCTTGAATTCCATTTGTTTTTAAGTGGTTATATAAACGACCTTTTGAGGACTTCGCAGGAAGAAGCAAAGCCCAGGCTAGCGAAAGTATATTCGAGAAAAACAGCGTGTCAAGGCCTTTCCGGCGAGACTTCAAAGGCTCCTTTGAGAGCTACGGCTATGGCATCCGACACATCGTCTGGTCCAGGGATTTCTTTTACTCCCAAAGTCCACTTAACCGCCTGAAGAACATCTCTCTTGTCGGCACCCCCATTGCCCGCAACGGCCGATTTTATCTCGCTTGGGCCGTATTCCACAAACCTAATTCCAGATCTTTGAAGTACCAGAAGAATTACTCCCCTTGCCTCCGAAACGCTAGATGCAGTCTTCTTATTTTTCGCAAAGAAAAGCTTTTCTATGCAAGCAAGATCTGGGCTATGAGTGTCAATTAGCGCTTGAACCTCATTCTCTAGATGGGAAAGCCTGCCATCTTTTTCAATGCCTTCGCCATTAATCAAACCGCAGGCAAGCAGTTTCATCCCCTTATTCTTTTCTATCAGACCATATCCGATGCGCGTAGTGCCCGGATCTATTCCTAAGATTTTCATGTGCCCAATGAAGTAAATACAGCCTTAACATCGGGATGATCTTCAAGTGCCTCAATCAATCGATGAACCGCCTCAATCGCCGCCGGTGAAACGGGGTTATTAAATTTAGATATATATCTGGCATCGCTTTTCTCAAAAGTCCACATAAGAGCCCCCGGCTCGGCCACTTTAGTATAGTGATCTTTAAAAATAACTCTTATCTCTGGCACAGTGCGGTTACGATTGTCTGTTATGGCCTCAACCAATATCCCCACACCCTCTGGTCCATATGCCTCAAGAAGCAACTCCTCAAGATCGCCAACCTCGGCCCCTCTGTGCACCGCCCTCTCGATATTAACTTGGGGCATATTGTGTTTACGCGCTTGGTCCATAGCGCTTCTTAGTGTTGCGTTAAACTTCGGGTCGGGATTTCCCCTAGCTGCTATAGAAATTGCATTAGCTAACTTAGAAAAAAGCTGAGCCTTTCCTTGATCGGTCTTAGCCTTTTTATCTTTGATCTGACTCCACTTATTATGTCCAGACATATCACCTATATATTACTCTTCCAAGGACTTTTTGCTAAAGAGTAAAGAGACTATTATTAAAGGAACAATAATATGCTGAAATTTAGCCAGCAACCCATAGAGGCAAAGTTAGAGTCTCTCCATAGTGACGCCGAGGAAAGAGATGCAGAGCGTAGAGCTCTTGTGGAGGGTTTGCCATACCTGGACGTTAAACATCAAGCCGTAGATGTGGGAGCCCTAGAAATCATTCCAGAGGCTTTGGCCAAAGAAGCAAAGGCAGCCATCTTTGCTAAGGACGGGAACAAAATAAAAGTGGTAGCATATTCATCAAAAACCAGCGCTTTTGAAAAGCTAATCCTTTTTATCGATGAACAAAAACTAAAAAAAGAGATACATATCACATCCATGTCCGGGTTAAAAGAGGTGTGGAGACACTACCTTTCTATTCGTCCAGAAAACCAAGTAGAGATAGTGTCGGAGATAGCGCTATCCGAAGATGCACTTAAGTCAAGCAAAGATATTAAAACCATTGAAGCAGCGTCGGGTGATATTGGACAGATAGATGCGGAGACATCAACTACGGACGCCCTGGTCAAAGTTTTGATAGATGCCCTTACCCTTAAGGTATCCGATGTGCACCTTGAGCCAGGAAGAGGAGGCGTTCAATTACGATACAGGGTGGACGGAATTTTATATGATATCGCGCGCATATCAGAGGAGGTGGGTAGACGCATAGTCGGCCGCTTAAAACTTTTGGCCAGCCTAAAGCTTAATATCAAAGACCAGCCACAAGATGGCCGTTTCACTATTAAAAGATTCAATGGAGAAGATGTAGAGGCCAGATTATCCATAGTGCCATCAGAGTTCGGGGAGGCTGTGGTTATGAGGGTGCTCGATCCAAGTGTAGTTGATTTAAATATGGCAGATTTAGGGCTTAGGGAAGATGATCTTACTATCATCCAAACCTTTCTCAAGGAGGCAAACGGCATGATTCTAGTCACTGGGCCAACTGGAAGCGGTAAAACCACAACCCTTTACGCATTTTTGAAACACAATTCGTCTCCCGAGGTAAAGATCATTACAATTGAAGATCCGATAGAGTACCACATAGACGGTATTCAGCAGACGCAGGTACGCCCCAAAGAGAACTACACCTTTGCTTCTGGCTTACGCTCAATCTTGCGCCAAGATCCAGACATGATTTTGGTTGGAGAAATTAGAGACTCAGAAACAGCGACCACGGCTATAGACGCAGCCCTTACTGGCCACTTGGTTTTTTCAACGCTTCACACCAACAATGCCCCCGGAGCGATACCTCGATTAGTAGATCTCAAGGCTAAGGTGTCTAGTTTAGCCTCCGCATTAAGATTGGTAGTAGCACAAAGGTTAGTTAGAAAACTTTGCGATAGATGTAAACACCCCGTAGCTATCAGTGAAGAACTCAAAACGAAAATCAATGCCCTTAAGGGTCAACTTCCGCAGAGAGTTAAGCTGCTAAATCAATTTAAACTGTATGAAAACGTAGGGTGCTCTTTTTGCAACGGTGGTTTTGAGGGAAGAGTAGGCATTTTCGAACTTTTAACCTTCGACGAAGAGATGGCAGAAATTTTAGGAAAAGATACCAGTGAAGTTAAAGTTCGCAGGGCCGCTCGAGCAAAAGGAATGGTCTATATGCAAGAAGACGGCATTCTAAAGGCCCTATCGGGCATCACCACCATAGAGGAAGTGGAAAAAGTAACGGGCCCTGTTAATTGGCCCGTCTCGTCTGTAGAATAGAAATAGAGTCTGAGGTCTGCGGGCAGTATGTGGGCTTCCCGAAGGAAAATTATAGAGTCTCTCCGAGGAGTACCTCAGCCGGAGCCAAGATATCCAATGTCTAAGAGGGATTCCAGAATGTGCCCGCAGGCCCCCAACTCCATTCCGCGCTACGCTACCACAAAGAAAAGATATTGTCAATAGCATGATTGACCCCAACAACCCAGAAAACACCGACGAACAGGCCATAGATGTAGTCTTACGCCCTAAGCAGTGGGAGGATTACATTGGCCAAGAGCAAGTAAAAAAGAACCTCAGGGTCATCATAGATGCGGCCAAAATGCGCAACGAAGTTGTTGACCACCTCCTTTTGTATGGACAGGCGGGCCTAGGAAAAACCACCCTGGCAAGACTTATCGCCAAAGAATTAGGGGGAACTATTAAAACTACTTCAGGACCGGCAATAGAGAAGGTGGGAGACCTAGCGGCTATTCTTTCAAACCTAGAAGAGGGAGAAATTCTCTTCATAGATGAGGCTCACCGTTTGAATAAGATGATAGAGGAGGTTCTCTACCCCGCTATGGAATCTAGAAAGTTACACATCGTGATCGGCAAGGGCACTGGAGCCAGAACCATATCGCTCGATCTGCCTCCATTTACACTCCTTGCCGCAACCACAAGGGTAAATCTATTATCAGCTCCTTTGCGTTCACGTTTTGGAGCCACCTTCAAACTTGAATATTACACAGAAGAAGATATTAGGGAGATTATCAAAAGATCAGCCAAGATTTTGGGAATGAACATAACAGAAGAAGGAGCCACGACTTTAGCGAAAGCATCACGTTTCACGCCAAGAGTTGCTAATAGGCTCCTCCGTAGGGCTCGAGACTACATGGAGGTACGCGGTGAGAAAACAATAGACGGAGCAGTCGCTAAAGATGTGCTCGATTTTCTTAACATAGATGTGTTGGGCCTAGAGTCATACGACAGGGATTTCATCAAAACCATAGTAGAAAAGTTTGGAGGAGGACCAGTGGGAATAAAAACTCTAGCAGCTGCCCTTAATGAAGACGACGCAACCCTAGAAGAGGTCTATGAGCCATACCTTATGAAGTTAGGTTTTGTGAAGAGAACTCCAGCGGGACGCGTTGTTGGAGAAAGCGCCAAAAAACACCTAGGACTGCCTTCCGATAAATTGGTTTAATGATCCTCATCAAGGAACTTTTGCCTAATCCCTCTGGCGACGATACTCAAAATGAGTGGATTAGATTAATAAATGTTGGAGATACCGAGACGTCCCTCGATGGCTTAAGTTTAGTTGATGACGGAGGAAAAGTTTTTAGTCTAAACAGCGTTGGGACTCTATCAGCTGGAGAAACCATAGAACTTAGCAGACCCACTACGGGGATTACGCTCAATAACGACGGGGATACAATATCCATACGCAACTTAGAGGGAGATACCCTAGATCAGCTAAGCTACTCCTCAAATATCGGAGAAGATGAAATGGTGATTGCCGAACGTTTTATTGCGAAACCAATGGCTAGAGAAAACATGGAGGCGAGCGCATTAAACCTAGGTAAAATAGAATACCAGACGGGGATAACCCCATTATTAATAGGCGTAGCCATTGCCCTAGCCTCGAGCATGCTAATCTGGTTTATAGCCCATAAACATGAAACGGATAGTAGAAACTAAAAGTGCTAAAGAAACCGGAGCTTTGGCAAAAAAACTTGCCGGAGAACTTCCAATAAAGAAGGGATCTCTAGTTTTAGCTTTATTCGGAGACCTTGGCGCTGGTAAGACAACCTTTACCCAATCATTTGCTAAGGCATTAGGTGTGCGAAAACGAATATTGAGCCCCACCTTTTTAATTATGAAACGATTCCCCCTAGCTAAAGGAAACTTTGACAACCTTTATCACGTGGACGCATATAGAGTAGCAGCATCCGATTTAAAAAAGTTGGGCATAGAAAAAATATTCAAAGAACAAAATATTGTTTTAATCGAGTGGGCCGATAGAGTAGAAAATATTTTGCCTGAAAGAACAATTAGGATAAAGTTTGAGCACGGGACAAAAGAAAATGAAAGACAGATTACTATTAATCGACGCTAACTCTCTAGTTCATCGAGCATATCATGCACTTCCTCCACTTACAGGACCAGAGGGACAACCCACGGGAGCCCTCTATGGACTAGCAAGCGTCTTAATCAAACTTTTTAAAGAGGACACTCCACGATATGCCGCTGCAGCCTTTGATCGCAAGGAGCCTACTTTTCGCAAAGAACAATATGAAGCCTACAAGGCAACTCGTCAGCCAACACCGGACAACTTAATTACACAACTTAAAGAAGCCCCTAAGCTCATGAAATGTTTTGGAGTGCACCCCCTAGACGCGGTAGGCTACGAGGCAGATGATCTAATAGCAACACTCGCCACTAAATTTGCTAGCTCCAAAGTGGAGGTAGAAATAATGTCTGGAGATTTAGACATTCTCCAAATGGTGGAGGATGGAAAAATCTTTGCCCAAATTCCTAAAAAAGGAATCAATGAAACCATTATTTTTACAGAAAAAGAGGTTAAGGAACGCTTTGGAGTTACTCCCAGTAAGTTAGCCGACTACAAAGGACTGGTTGGAGATACGTCCGACAACATACCAGGAGTGAGCGGTATTGGTCCGAAGAGTGCGGTGGGGCTACTTCTAGAATTTGGAACTATCGAGGGTATATATGAAAACCTAGAAAGAATTAAAAAGGACAAGCCTCCATTGGGCGAGAAGCTAGAGACAGGCAAGGAGAGCGCCCTTATGTCTAAGTATCTAGCAACGCTTATTAAAGATGCCCCCTCTCCGGATGATCTTGAGGTATTCGAAGTGGGTAATCCCCTAAAAAGCGAAACAACCAAGAAGTGCCTCGAAGAGCTTGGTTTTAAAACCTTACTTAAGAGACTAGAAGAAACAAAGCAAGAAGCGAATAGACTTTTTTGACGGTATAATATAATCGATGAACTTTAGGCAGAGGCTATCAAGGCTCTTCTATAATCTGCGTATACCAGAGCTACGCTTTCTCTACGTAATTATTTGTTTCCTATTGATCCTTTTCGGAGTCAATTTCTTAGCCCTCAAAACAAGCATATGGTTTTGGGTGTCTTCGGGGGTGCTCTTGGTGGTCGGCGTGATGTTAATTAGGCACGAGCATAGGGGTGCACTTAAGGGCTATGGTGAAAGAGTCTCATATGGCCGACTAGAGAGCATAGTTACTAATCTAGAAGACGCAGTGATTGCTTATGATAACGATTTTAAAATTTTAATATTCAATGCGGCAGCTGAAAAAATATTTGCCTTATCGAAGGCTCAAGTTTTAGGACAAACTATGGGTCCCGAAAAGGCCAGCGAGAGAGGATATCAAACCCTTGTTCAGACCCTGTTCCCCTCCCTGGCACCATCGGTCGTTAGTATTAGCGAGCCTAACAAATATCCCCAAATAATGGATATATCTTTTGATAATCCAAGCAGAGAACTTAGGGTATCAACCGATCGCATTTTGGACACAAGCGGTAACCTGCTGGGATTCGTGAAGGTTGTGCGCGATCGCACTAGAGAATCAGAATTAGTTCGCTCCAAGTCCGACTTCGTTTCCGTCGCTGCGCACCAGTTACGTACCCCCCTCACCGCCATTAACTGGACCTTAGAAGGATTAAGCAAAAGCCAAACCATCTCGGATTCAGATAAGACGCTAATACAGCACGGGCTACAGGCAACAGCCAATTTATTGAGGACAGCAAATGACCTATTGAATGCAGCTGAGATTGAAGGAGGACGTTTTGGATACGACTACGCAGAGGTAGACATTATTCAATTTATAGATGAGATTTTGGCCAACGCCCAGATTGTAGCTAAAGAGTATGGCTTGCAGGTTTTCTTCGATAAAGGGGGCTTTAGCGAGCTAAAGCTGATGATAGACAAAAGTAGGCTAGGGCTTGCCCTTTCGAATCTCGTAGATAATGCGATGAAATATAATTCCCAAGGAGGTTCAGTCACTGTACGTGTGAAGCCAGTTCCTCAAAAGCCATATGTCAGGATAGACATTGAGGATACGGGGATAGGTATCTTAGCTGGGGATATAGATAAAATATTTACAAAATTTTATCGCGCCCCCAATGCACAAAGGGTAAAGGCTGATGGTACTGGATTAGGTTTGTTTATCACCCGCAATATAATTCGCCAACACGGAGGAGAAATTGGAGTTGAATCAACCCTAGGAAGAGGCACTACATTCTTCTTCACCCTTCCTACAGACCCCACCCTTATTCCTAAAGCCGAAGGAGCATTTGGAATATAAGATGCCCGAACTACCCGAAGTTCAGACAATAGTCTCTGATTTAAATCGAAAGGTAAAAGGTGAAAAAATTGTAGATTTTTGGACGGACTGGCCAAAGCTCGTTAAATTCCCCACCCCTCAACTTCTAGGAAAAAAGATTAAAGGACTACGCATTCAAAGGATTGAGCGCATAGGTAAAAATATTGTTTTCTTTTTCAGCAACGACAATGCCCTTCTTGTCCATCAAAAGATGACAGGACACTTAATGGTTGGCAGGTGGGTTGTAGAGGATGGTAAGGTGAGGCCAAAGGGGAAAGGAGTTCTCCACGACAGAGTTAATCAATATATTCACGCCTTGTTCTATCTACAAAGCGGAGAAATGATAGCACTTTCAGATATGCGTAAATTTGCACGCATCGCTTTTGGGAAAACAGAAGAAATATTGCAGCTCAAGGACATAACAATGCTTGGGCCAGATGCTCTTGATCCAAAGCTGGCCTTCAAAACCTTCTCGCAAAAAATTGGAGCGCGCAAAAGATCAATTAAGCTTACCCTAATGGATCCGAGCGTTATTGCTGGTATAGGAAACATTTACGCAGATGACATTTTGTGGACTGCCAAGATACATCCTCTAAGAAAAGCCAACACGCTCAAAGAAAGTGAGCTTAGGGTGATCTTTAAGAGCACCAAAGAGGTTCTACGCCGAGCAGTTCGCCTCAGAGGTGCCTCCGTTGGAGACTATAGAGACACCGCTGGGGACAAAGGAATGTATGGGAAAGCCATTCTAGCCTACAGACGTACCGGAAAACCATGCAAAAGATGTAAGGGCCCTATTCAACGTATTCGAATAGGGCAAAGATCAGCTCATTTTTGTCCTCACTGCCAAAAGTTATAAACACCGTTCCCCGAGAGTCGTTTATGGAGTACACTTTCGTATAAGTGGCCAACACGAAATACATTTTCGTCGTGGGGGGAGTAATGTCGGGAGTCGGCAAAGGTGTGGCCACCGCCTCTATCGGAAAAATCCTCCAGGCAAAAGGTTTCCGAATTACAGCGGTCAAGATTGATCCGTACGTAAATGTAGATGCAGGCACTATGAACCCCACCGAACACGG
>CAZSWG010000011.1:0-12888 GCA_964610795.1 uncultured Candidatus Saccharibacteria bacterium
CATCAAAGCTATTGGCAATCTTCTCTAGGTCGTCTAAACGCTTGATATAGTGCTCTAAAGTACCCCTCCTAGCCCCTGGCCTGGCTGCTGATAAGGCATCCACCGCTGCTACAATAAATGACTCTGGGGTTGAGAAGGGATAATCGTCATGGTGAGACTCCATAGCCTTAATAACGGGATCCGAAACGCCATATTTGCTAAGGATTTTCCTTCCTAGTTCCACATGAGTTCCCTCAACTTCGTGGTCGATAGCTTTTCCAATATCGTGAAGTAGGGCTCCCTTCTTTGCCACCTCTACATCAGCTCCAAGTTCCGCCGCAATCATTCCAGCTAAATGGGCCATCTCTATCGAGTGCGTCAAAACGTTCTGACCAAAGCTCGTGCGAAAATTAAGTCTCCCTAAAAGGTGAATGATTTCTTTAGGTAGATCGAAGATGCCCGTTTCATAGGCGGCCTCTTCTCCTATTTCGTACATTCTCTTCTCGATTTCAGCTTTCGCCTCTTCTACCCTCTCTTCAATCTTGGCGGGCTGAATGCGTCCATCTTTCACCAACTTAGCTAAAGCTAATCTTGCTATTTCTCTACGCAAAGGATCAAAAGATGAAATAATTATGGTCTCTGGAGTTTCATCGATGATAAGTTCTGTTCCGGTTAGACGTTCTATCGCTCTAATGTTGCGTCCTTCTCTTCCAATAATTTTCCCCTTTAGATCTTCTGAAGGGAGAGTAAAGATAGAAGTTGTGATATCGGATACATGAGAACGAGCATAGCGCTGCATCGCTGCCGTCATTATTTCCATACTTTTCTTTTCCATCTCTTCCTTACGCTCGTGAGATAAATCATGTAGGGCTTGGAGAAGATCTTCTTTGTACTGGACCTTCACCTCATCAATTAATTTCTGCTTTGCTTCTTCTGGCTTCATTCCAGAAATTTTTGCTAAATCCTCCTGTACTCGTGCTCTAGTACTCTCAAAATCTTTGAGTGAAACCTCAAGTTCTCCTTCCTTTCCAGAAAGGGTCTTCTTGGTTTCTTCTATATCCTTCTCCTTATTATTCAAAGCCTCCTCTCTTTCCAAAAGACGCTCTTCCAGCTTGGTAAGGGTTGATTTGCGCTCCTTCTCTTCCTGGCGCGCTTCATCAATTAAAGAAGCGGCTTTATCCTTAGCTTCCAAAATTATCTCTTGGGCCTGAGTCTTGGCCTTTTGAGCCTCTTCTTCGAGTTTTGCCCCCTGGTCGCTTCTAAGTTTAGAGGTAACGACTTGTCTTAAGAAGTACCCTACGGCTGTCCCCAACAGCACAAATGACGCCACAATTAGTGTTTGATTCATGATTTATATTAATTTTTATGAGTTTTTGCATGACCGTTAACCCATACTACTCTCCGCATATAGTGTTGTCAAAACGACCTACTCCACCTCTCTGTTTTGACCAGTAATTCTGTCGTACACATTAAGCACTGCCTTAATCGCGTCTCCCGCTGATATATTGTTTTGGTTATATAGAACATCCGCCACATCGCCAGCTGCCCAAATACCAGGATCGCTTGTCACTTGGGTCTTGTGGTTCACTATGATCTCTCCTTTAGAGTTTAACTTCACAATATCCTTCACGATTTCGCTGTTGGGTATAATGCCAATCTCTACAAATACACCTTGCACTGCAAGCTCTTTCTCTTCTCCCGTTTTGTTGTCCTTATACCTAAGCCCCGATACAAATTTATCTCCCATAATTTCAATAGTATCGGCGTTGTAGATAATTTGAACCTTCTCTATCCCTCTAACTTTTTCTTGTGTAACTGGATCTGCCTTCAGAGTATCCCTGCGATGCAAAAGATATATTTTGGAGGCATATGGTTCCAGATCAATCACTGATTCCAATCCCGCATTACCACCACCAACAACCGCTACTTCCTTACCGTCATACAACGGAGCGTCACAGGTAGCACAATATGCAATCCCCTTGCCGTCAAACTCTTTAGCTCCTGGAACTTCTAATCTTTTTCTGTGACTGCCAGATGTTACTAATACTCTCTCTGTCTCATATACCTTACCCTCAGTTGTGATCAGTTTAAAATGATTCTCTCCAACTTTCTCAACCTTCTCTATGCGCTCTCCATCAACTATCTCCATATCATTTGCATATACCCTCAAATGATTCTCTAGTTGTTTGGCTAAATCAAAACCAGACAATTTAATAGTTCCAATCCAGTTTTGGATATCATCGGAAATGGTGGACTGTCCACCAAATTCTTCTGCGATAATGGCTGTTTTAATCTTTTTTCTAGCCGCATAGATTGCGGCTGCTACTCCCGCAGGTCCACCTCCAATAATTATGAGCTCAAACATAGGCTCATTCTAACAAAGTGTTTCCAAAAAGAAACCTCCCCAATCGGGGAGGTCTCTTCGTTTAGGTCTAGATAAATCTAGACTACAGCCTCATCGCCACCTTCGGCAGGAACCTCCTTCTCCTTTTCTTCAACAGGAGCTTCAGGAGCAACCTCAGGAGCCTCCATAGGCTCAACAACAGGGGCTGCCACTTCAGTAGTAGGCTCTTCTGCAGGAACCATGTCCGGCTGCATATCTTGCAATCTAATGTCCATAGGAATATTACACACCGGGCAAGCGCCAGCTTCACTACCAACTCTATTACATTGTCGGCATTGATAAGCCATAGCTGCCCGAAAGTTAAGCGACCTTTATTAAAGCTTCTTCTAGCTTTGTGCGGTTGAAGCCTACTAAAATCTGCCCATTAATGTCAAACACGGGCACAGTCATTTGATTAGACTTCTTTAGCATCTCCTCCATTAGCTTTTGATCCTTAGTGATATCAATCTCCTCAAAATTTAAATCTTTTTTAAGAAAAATCTCTTTGGCCAATTTACAATACTTACAAAAAGGAGTGGTGTACATTTTTATCTTCATAGCCATGATATTTTACCTACCCCTTTGATATCGTCAAACTATTGGACTGCGCTACGACTACGAATAAGTTCCATTACCTGACTATCTTCCCCAACTTCACTAATGGAAAGTACTTGATCACGATTCAAAACTAACTTTTCTGGTGCCCAAAGCAATAGGTCCGTGGGTACTATTTGAGGCACAGCTTGTTCTGGATTATTTGGATCAGACGCTATCTGCAAAATATATGCGTTGGCGAGAGAAAACTTTGGGAAATATGAAACTTGTCCAAAATATATATCTCCATTGGTCAAAACCACTGCCGAATATGGACGAGGGGTAATCTTCCATATATATGCGCCGGCAAAAAGAAGGACTACGGCCAACAGTATCAGAAGGACTGTTGGTAGGGTTCCTAATTTCTTATTTTTCTTCTCTGCCATATTAGCTCGTTGAATATAAGCCATTATAAATCTATATTGGATATATGCCAAAAGCTGGGGAAGACTCAAAATTAAAGCGTTTTCTCTTTCATAATCAAAGTACGGCTCAGACAATAGCCAAAAACACCTTCTGGCTCTCTTTTGGTGAGATTTTCGGTAGGTTATTAAGGGTAGGATTAATTTTCTATGCAGCAAGAGTTCTTGGCGCAGCTGGCTATGGAGTATTCTCTTACATGAGTAGCCTCGCAGCAATTCTCACTGTTTTCTCCGATATGGGAGTAAGCGCTATCCTTATTCGCGAGGGCGCGAAAGGAGAAGAATTTCGCAAGACCTATTTTGCCACTGCCTTATTTATCAAACTCATTGTTATTCTCATCAGTTTTGCCACTATCGTTTTAGTGGCACCTAGAATTACGACCATACCCCTACCATCTACTCTAGTATATGCAATAGGAGTACTGGTGGTGTTCGATGCATTAAGGGTTTTTGGAAACGCTGTGTTCCGCGCTGAAGAACGCATGCAATTTGAGGCTGGCACAAATATATTAACCCAATTTATTATCCTGATTGGCGGGTTGTATGTATTAACTTTTGTTCCTTCTCCAGCAAATCTAGCAATAGCATATGCTATTGGATCTGCCATTGGTTTGTTTCTCGTTGTTTACCTAATTAAAAAATATTTCAGGGGAATATTTAAATCATTTCACAGGGATTTAGTAAAAACTATTCTAATCGCTGGTTGGCCCATAGGAGTCTCTTCTATTTTTGGCGGCGTCTTGGTTAACATGGATTCCATAATGATTGGGTGGTTTTTAAACGCAGAACAGGTTGGATATTATGCTGCAGCTCAAAAACCAATAACTTTCTTGTATTTACTGCCGGCATTTATTGTTGGCAGCCTTCTCCCCGTAATGGCACGTTATGCTAGAGACGATAAGGAAAAATTTAGAGACATAATGGAAAGAGGGCTTTCTATGACCATATTGCTAGCCTACCCGTTAGTAGCCGGGATTACTCTCAATGCTCAAAAGATTATATCGATAGTTTATGGCACTGAGTTTATTAGTGCTGCAGTTCCAATGATCATATTGTCTCTTACTTTACTCATCACTTTTCCTGGGGCAGTGATTATGAATGCCATTTTCTCGTTCAATCGCCAGAAAGAAATGGTTCCTATGTGGATCGTCGGTACAATCCTAAATGCACTTTTAAACCTATATTTGATCCCAATTATGGGGATAGTCGGAGCAGCGATTACCAGCTTAACATCACAGTTAGTGGTTGTTGGGGTGTTCTGGTACAAGATGCGCAAGATAAGTCACTTTACTATATTGAAACGCACCTTTTCCATTGTTAAAGCGACCCTATTAATGATCGTTGCCATATTGGCAGGAAACTTACTCAATCTACCGTTTATATTATTAGTTCCACTATCAATCTTGGTCTATCTTAGCGCCCTCATCCTATTCAAAGACGCTACATTAGCAGATATAACTAACACGGTTAGAAACTCCCATGATGTTCAATCTCCACAAGCCTAGCGGACCAACTTCTCACGATATTGTACAGCGCGTCCGCCGTATAACTGGAGAAAGGAAAGTTGGTCATGGTGGCACCCTAGATCCATTAGCCGAAGGGGTCTTGGTTATTGGGGTAGGAAGAGATTCAACCAAAAAACTACATGAGCTCCTTAAGGAAGCCGAGAAAGAATATGTGGCTACAATAGAGTTGGGTAAAGTTAGCTCGACCGATGATAGTGAGGGTCTCCTACAAATTACCGGAGACGCTATGGTAATTACTAAGCAACAAATCGAAAGCGCAATAAATCAATTTACTGGCCAAATTCAACAAACCCCGCCCAGATACTCAGCTATTAAAATAAGGGGTATACCAGCTTATAAATTAGCTCGGAAAAACGCAGATATGGATTTAGGACAAAGGACCGTAGAAATAAAGAAAATGGATCTTATTAAATTTAATCCTCCATTTTTAACTATAAAAGTAACTGTTTCCCCGGGTACATATATTCGCTCTTTAGCCAGAGATATAGGAACATATCTAGGTGTTGGAGGATACTTGAAAGAGCTCACCCGCACTAGAGTGGGTGATTTTAACCTGGGCGAAAGTATCTCCTTAGAGCAATTGGCTAAGCAATTCAAAATGAGCAATACTAATGTAAATGAAGGGTAGCTTGTTTAGAAAAATTTTTCTAGCGGTTGGTGATTGGGCTAGTCTTTACTTGTCTCTTTTCCTAATGATTAGGATAAGTTACGGCGCAAATTGGCTAGCTGATTGGGATATTCACCTTAGACCATTTTCGTGGATATTTCCGATATGGATAGCCACCCTTTACGCTACTTATCTCTACGAGACTCGTTTTTTCAGATTCAATATAGATACCCTACGCACTATAGGAGTTGCTGTTGTTATAGCTTCCATAGCTAGTGTTATTGCCTTTTATGCTTTTCCCCCAGGCTTAATCCACCCCAGACGCGATATGATCTTGTTCGCGCCTATTTATTTCATCATCCTAATGGGCTGGAGATGGATAACATACAAAATCTTAAGAAACCAAGTTAAGACCAATCTTATATTTTTAGGAGGAGATGCCGAGGTTAAAGAATTACAAAAATACTTTAAAGAGAATGCTCAATTGGGTTACACAAGCCTCGGCTCCATCAGCATATCGGATGGAGACTATCTACAAAAAATACGCGACAAGATAGCATCTAACGGGGTTAGCTTGGTTGTCGTACACGCACCAACGAATAATCCAGAGTTCACCCAACAGTTGTTTGCTCTCTTATCAAACAAGGTCACGATAATTGACCTAGAAGAATTCTATGAGCGTACTTTCAATATGGTGGCTCCAAATATCCTCACGGATACGTGGTTCATCAAAAATTTAGAAAATCTTAGTTTGGATTTTTATCTCTTTACCAAAAGAGTGTTCGATATTCTCTTCTCTGTCTTTGGACTAATCTTAACGATTCCTCTTTATCCAATTATAGCTTTGCTCATCAAGCTTGATTCAAAAGGTCCAGTATTTATCAGGCAAGCCAGGGTGGGGAAAAATAACCTCCCATATTCCATTTATAAATTTCGCACTATGAAAGCTATTGGCCCCGGAGGATTAGCTGAAACTAAGGGTCCAATATATGCAACACCTGGAGATGAAAGAATAACAAAAATTGGAAAGATCCTTAGGACATCGCACATAGATGAACTACCCCAATTGTGGAATATCTTAGGAGGAAGCATGAGTTTAGTTGGGCCTAGGCCAATACGGCCCGAATTTACGGATAAATTACGTAAGAACATCCCCTACTACGACATGCGACACTTAGTAAAACCGGGGCTAACTGGCTGGGCTCAAATTAATTATGGTTACGGTATTACGATCAAAGATGAATATATTAAACTTCAATACGATATTTATTATGCTAAAAAACAATCTCTGGTACTGGATATGGCGATTATTTTAAAAACTATAAGAAGCGTTTTTCTTAAACTAGGTAGATAGAAACAGAGATGAAAAAGATACTACTTCTTATGGGCCCATCTGGATCAGGCAAGACAACCTTTGCCAAACGCTACGCTAAGGAACAAGACGCTGAATATCTAGATTTTGATACTCTCTTCGATTACAAAAGAGCATGGAGTTTCTCGAAATTTCTAGAGAATCTAAATTCACTAATTGCCTCCAGCAAAAAACAGCTTTTCGTTATTGATGGATATATACTTTATAATTCTCCTTCTCCTAAGGCTATCGAGAAAAAATTAAATGTTGAAGTTCAGCTGGGGCTTTGTTTTGCAGCTCCCCATATTTTACTCAAGCGTAATAACATTAAGATCAAAGAGGGGAAGTTCAAGCACTCTTGGACAAAAACCGAAATAGAACACCTCATAAACATAATCTTTGCAGCCATATCTACGCAGAACACTAAAGATCCACTATTTATTGATACTAGTACCGGCATTCCAGAACGCATATCCCTCGACAAATTCCAGCAGCGGTGGCAGGAATTAATATTTACCGATCGATTAACAGAGGCTCAACACGATAAATATTATCAGGAGATTAATCTACCCTCTGGAATAACCATACAGGGTTATTCTGAAAGTGAAGAGACTTGGAAGAGATTATCCTCTTTAATTAATTTTACCGATAAGAGCGTAGTGGATTTTGGTCCATTCCATGGCTTTATGAGCTTTAGGGCAGAAGAAGCCGGTGCTAAATACGTTGTGGGCGTTGAAAATAATATTGATGCCCTCAAAACAGCCCAACACATCTCCTGGCTCAAGAACTCTGGCGTATTGTTTATTGATGGAGATATAGAAACCTTTAGTCCTAGTCAGCAATTCGATGTAGCTCTCGTGTTAAATATGCTCCACTATGCAAATAATCAACGCGTAGCATTAAAAACGGTGTTTTCTAGCGCCAACACTGTGGTTTTTGAAATAAATATTGATCAAGAAATATTGGTGTCAGAAGAGGCAAAAAAGCATGGTTTTGAAATTATATCCATGGTCAACTCGGGTCGTGAATTAAGGAAAATATTAATATTCCAAAACAGCAAGGGTGAGCACACCATTATAAATAAACACGTAGAGGGGCAATTCGCTTTGGATAGGAAAAGATATCTAATGCAAACTATTATAAAAAGAATTAAACAATCAAAAATAATGTCCCCGATAAGGCACCTAGTAAAAAGATGCAGACAAAAGAAGTTCAATTCTCCTCATATCAAATAAGTACAGATTCGTAGCTTTTAACCGTTTCTTTTATGTCAAATCTATTGGATTGAGTCTTAATCCATAAATCTAAATCTTTGCGCAAAAGATCTCGTTTTTGTGTATCTACCAATAACTCTGCTAATAGTTTTGATAGAGCATTGTGGTCGTTCGTGGGAAAAAACATATTATTTTTCTCGCCAATGATTTCTTTGAATGCTGGGATATCTGAAGCTACCACTAGACACTTCGTAAGTAGTCCCTCTATCATCACCAATCCAAAGCCCTCTGAACGTGATGGTATTACTAGTAAATCAATTTTAGTTAGCCATTCTTGTACATTTGACACGAAACCGACAAATTGCACTTTCTTTAGCTGACTTCTATCCATTAATTCTTCTAGGGATTTCCTCATAGATCCATCTCCCACAAAAAGTACATTGGGTTCTAGCGAATAATCTTGTTTCAGCTTTACTATTGCTTGGCTAAAAATGTCTACTCCCTTTATTTTTTCTAGTCTTCCAACAATACCTAATGTTAATATATCTCTTGGCTCTCTGGTTACATTAAATTTTTCAAAATCTATGCCGTTATAAATTACCTTTATTTTGCTAATTGGCACTCTCCATCTTTTGACCATAAAAGTACTAACCGTATTAGATATAGCGATTATTTTGGTCGATAACCTTAATGATAAGGATCGTTTAAAGAATGCTCTTATCATAGGCAGTTCGACGGCATCTGATTGAATCATAATTCTCTCTTTGACCCCAGAAATCTTAGCTGCGCACATTCCTAAAATTTCCGCTTGGTACAACGAAGTTAGTACTAAATCTGGTCTAATTCTCTTTATAATAGCAACTAGCCTCAAGAGGGTCAGTGGTGCTAAAATAACCCAGCGCACCTTATCGAATAGGCTTCTATCTTGATCTATGTTTTGTCCCAAGAGATAAATGGGGAAATTAAGACTTCTGAACTCGCTCTCCAATGGGCCTGATCCGATAACTGTTGCAATTTCTATGTCGAATTTATCCCTATCTAACCTAGACAATATATCAAACATCGAGCGCTCTACTCCGCCTATTAGGAAATTATTGATGATGATTAGAAGTTTTCTCTTACGGTTTTGTTTCATATACATAAAATAAAATGACTAAAAAAATACTCTTCATATCCTCTTATGCCCCACCCACAATAAGCGGTGGTCCTAAGATTATATATACAATGCTAAGGGATCTTCCCCCAGATTCATATAGCATCCTAACAAGCTTTTTTGCTATTGATAATATCTCTGCTGACTTAGGCGATTGGCTCCCGGGCAAATACATTTTTTATGATAATCCTAAGTTCGATAGGCTATCTATTGACCCCAAGAAAATAAAAAAATCTTTTATTGTGGCGCGCTCTTTTCTAGCTAAATTAAAGTATTTAGCAAAAAGGGTGAAGATTATTAGAAGTATTATTGGCATTCCTATAGTTTTTAAACAGATATTCTCTATTGTTCGCCTGGGAAAGAAAAGTGTATTAGAGGGAAATGTAGATATGCTATTTGGATTCTCTGATTATGGTCCAGCTATGATCGGTACTTATTTAATTCATACAGCTACGAAAAAACCCTATTCAATTTATATGCTGGATTTGTATAGGGATAACAATTTTCCTTTTCCAGGGAATCTTATGGCAAATATTTTCGAGCCCAAAATTTTTAGAGGTGCAAAAAACATAATTGTTACTAATCACGGAACACTCAACTACTATAAAAAAAGATACGATAAGAACATTATCGATAAGATGGTCGTGATACACCATTCCATCAATGAAAATTTATATCCCCATTCACAAGATCTATATAATCCAAAGTCTCCCTACACAATCCTCTTTACCGGGGGGATTTACTGGCCACAGATTGGTAGCCTAAAGAACTTAATTGAGGCGGTAAACCACATTAATGATCTGGATGTTCGACTCAAGATCTACTCTCCGAACCCCAAGGATTATCTCAACAAAATTGGGATTAAGGAGTCTAGTAAAGTAAGCATCGATGTAGCTTCCCCTCAGAATGTACCTAATATCCAAAGTAGTGCAGATATTTTGTACTTACCACTCTCATGGAATACCGAAAGCCAGGCCATTATAGACACGGCCACTCCAGGAAAAATAGTTGATTATCTAATCAGTGGAAAACCAATACTCATCCACGCACCGGCTTCTACATACCTAGTTAAATATGCTAAGGAGTATGATTTTGGAGCTGTAGTAGAAGAAGAAAATATTGAGATGCTTCAGAAATCTATTAAACACATTCTTACAGATAAGAAATACGCACAATATTTAATCAAAAATGCCCGTGAAACTTTCTATAAAAACCATAATATCAAAGACAATATTAAGGTATTTTATTCGCTAATATCCTAAATCTATTGGAACTCTTTCACGCAAAGAATCGCAAATGCGTGACTGGGAAAGTATCTAACCAAAATTTGGGTTAAATTCGAAATGATAATCCATATAAATACGGGTTTAAATCTGATTTCCGCAAATTCTTTACGTAACGGTTTCCACCCATTAATTCCTATAACCCTGTATCCCAAATTTTTCATTTCTTTTACGCTCCATCCAGACAAATGTTTTTGATATTCATTCCCATCATGCGCTGGTTGATATAAGAATCCATTGGGGGTAAATATTATTACTTTTTTTGTGGCCAAATTCTCCATAACTTTGATTAACTTTTGACCATCTTCCTTAGTCAGATGCTCTATTACGTCGGAGGCTAAAACACAATCAAAAGATTTTTCCCTAAATTCACGCCCAGCATCCAAAATATCTATTAGCCTATATTCATTGTGAATCTTCTCTGCTTTGCTTTTATCAATTGATGGTCCAAATATGTCTACTCCTACACTATGTAAACGATGAGAAAACGATTTTATAGGTGAAGGATAACCGCACCCTAAATCCAGTAGGGTTTTAATATCTCCGATCTCTGCATCAAGATAGCGCTCATAAGGCCAAAAAATTTTATAATATAGTTTCTTTATGCTCATATTACCAAAGCATCTTATCATAATTTGATAATAAGCCTACTCTCAAATAAACTGGGAAGCATGGATAAAACACGAAGCCCCCAACAGCTATATCTCGATTTGATGAAAAAAACCCTTTCGTTCATTTTATGGCCAGAACCCCCAGTACCAATCACTACTTTTTATATAAAATCGCCCATTAAAAGAACGTTGATTTTCTTACTGTCAAAGGTTTTGCGTAAGGGAAAATTACAAATTTTCCGAACTAGAGAATTTACCCGAAGCGCAAGAGAAGAGGGAGCAATGTGGCCTGGATATGCAGACACCATGATTGGGCTCAAACGTCTCGACAATCTACAATATTGTGTTGAAACGACCCTGAAAGATGGCGTTCAGGGAGATCTAATTGAAACTGGTGTCTGGAGAGGAGGAGCGTGCATCTTCATGCGCGCCATTCTTTTAGCGCATGGAGTAACTGATCGAAAAGTATTTGTGGCCGATTCCTTTGAGGGATTACCAAAACCGGACACAGACCAGTACCCCGCAGACAAGGGTGATATTCATTATGTCCATAAATACCTTGCCGTATCTAAAGAGGATGTTGAAAATAACTTCAAAAAATATGACTTGTTGGATAATCAGGTGGTTTTTCTAAAGGGGTGGTTTAAAGACACTCTTCCCACAGCACCAATAGAAAAACTTTCGATCCTGCGCCTTGATGGAGATATGTATGGTTCAACTATGGAGGCACTGGAATCTTTGTATCCCAAATTATCAAAGGGAGGTTTTTGTATTATCGATGACTATGCGTTAAAGGGCTGCAAAATGGCCGTAGATGATTATCGAGCAAAGCACAATGTAGAAGCACATATGGAAGCCATAGACGCAACCGGTAGATATTGGAGAAAATATTAATCTTGTTTAAAAAACTCGCCCTCCGATAATTCACATTGAATGATCTTTTCGTAAATATGGTGAATTATTACCTATTTATAGATCTTCTACCATTGCACTAAATGAAGGTACTCGCAATTTGTTATTTAATTCTTTAACTGTAGTTAGAGTACGATTAAGTTTAGGTTCTGGATCTTCGATTATCTTACAATTAAGTTTAAACTTCTTCTGAAACGAAAGGAGCATTTGATGTTTTGAAACTACGTCCGAGAACACATGGTAAATCCCCGTCGTGGGATATAAATCACGATTCTGCATAATTTGATCGCATATTTTACCAAATTGTTCGGCTGTAATCCCATTCCAAAAATGATTAGAAAAACCCCTAATCTCCTTTCCCTCTTGTAGTAAAAACCACGCTAATAAGCCCCTAGCGCCTTCTAGCTCTTTTCCAATAATAGAGGTCCTGATAGTTAAACAGTTTGTTGGCTCCCCGATGCTTTTAGAAAGACCGTATAAATCATTCGGTGTTTTGTGAGAATCTTCACTATATGGCGCACCACTGACACCATTAAATGCACAATCGGTAGTTATGTGAATTAATTTATTTCCCCACTCTCTAGCAAGAATATGCGGCAACACACCATTAACAAAAAGCATTAAATCTTTTCCCCCCACAGGATAATGGTTGGTTATACCTATAGCATTTATCGCGTAATCAAATGTTCCTAATTGATCCAAAAATCTACTAAGATGGTTTTCTACATATCCCTTGTTAGCTAGAAAGTCCTCATATATTTTCTCCGTATCAAATTCTAATACTTCATGTTTGTCTATCCCACCATAGGCGCCATCTAACAACGCAAGCTTCTTCTTGTCTCGTGCAGTTAAA
>CAZSWG010000012.1:0-11859 GCA_964610795.1 uncultured Candidatus Saccharibacteria bacterium
AGTTTGATATTAAAACTGCAAGAGACGCGCAACTTTTTGCGAACGATATAAAAAAGGGGAAAGCATCTATCTTCTTAGCCACCAAGAAGGAACTTACGCGCAGACCGTTGCCTCCATATATCACTAGCACTCTCCAGCAGGATGGATCAAGGAAGTTAGGGTTCAGTTCCAAAAAGACCATGGTTATCGCCCAGAGGCTTTATGAAAACGGGCACATAACCTATATGCGTACCGACTCGGTCAACTTGTCTAAGGAATCTACGCTTGCAGCCAAGCAATGGTTAAAGGAAAACTTGGGTGAAAAATACGCCGGAGCTGCCCCACGTGTTTACAGAGGCAAATCCAAACTAGCTCAAGAGGCCCACGAGGCTATCCGGCCCACTAACCCATCCCTCACTCCAGAAGCTCTTAAAGCCGGAGATGAGGGGCGCCTCTATAACCTTATTTGGAGGCGCTTTATGGCTTCCCAGATGCCGGATGCAAAGTTTGAAGCAGTAACGCTGGATGTGAAGGTGGACGGGATTAAAAACAAATACATACTACGCGCCACCGGGAGCACCATGCTCTTTGATGGATTTTTGAATATCTGGATCTCTAAGATTGAAGAGAAGAGTCTGCCTAGTTTGGAGAAAGGCAGCGAGGTGAAAGTGCTTGATTGTTTAACTAATCAACACTTCACTGAACCTCCAGCAAGGTATAACGAAGCAAGCCTCATTAAATCCCTCGAGGAATATGGCATCGGGAGACCTTCTACATACGCTCCAACCATCTCCGTTATCCAGGATCGAGGGTACGTGGTGAAAGACCAAAATAAACGTTTTGTGCCGGAGGAGATAGGCGAGATAGTCAACACTCTTTTATCCAAGCATTTTCCAGAAATTGTGGACGTGGGCTTTACGGCTGGTATCGAAGAGAAATTTGATGAGATAGCTAATGGTTTAGAAAACTGGCAAGAGATGATAGGGAGTTTTTATGGGCCCTTTGCGGAGAATCTGGATAAGAAGTATGCCGAAGTAAAAAAGGATAAAACTATGTTGGAACAGCCAACTGATGTCGAGTGTGATAAGTGCGGGCGCAAGATGGTTATCAAACACGGTAGGTTCGGTAAGTTTATGGCCTGCCCCGGATTTCCGGAGTGCAAAAATACCAAGAACATTAAACAAGAATTAGAAAAGATTGATATGCAATGTCCCGAGTGCCACGAGGGAGATATTGTAGTGAGACGTACTAAGAAGGGCAGGACTTTTTATGGATGCGGTAGGTATCCGGATTGTAAGTATGCGTCCTGGAAAAATCCCAAAGAGGGTGAGTCCTTGCCCAAATAAACTTGTTTAAGATAAGCTATAGGCACTGTGGGCGTGTAGCTCAGTTGGTTAGAGCGCAGTCCTGATAAGACTGAGGTCCCTGGTTCGAGACCAGGCACGCCCACCCGGTAAAAGGGCAATTAGCTCAGTGGTAGAGCGCTGCCTTCACACGGCAGAGGTCGCAGGTTCGAAACCTACATTGCCCACCATGGGTGATTAGCTCAGTGGTAGAGCGCTTCGTTGACATCGAAGAGGTCACTGGTTCGATACCAGTATCACCCACATGGAAAAATTTCTTATAAGACTTTTTTGGATAGGGGGAACCATTCTAATAACCTTGGCCGTTTTAAGCTTTTATGTGCGTTTTCAAACTTTAAAATATGATCTACGAGCAGAGAGGGGAGATGCTTTAGATATAAGGGAGTAGTTTTGTATAATTAACTCATGCCAAACATTAATTTTATAGGTGTAGCCATAGCCGGTATTATCGGAATGGCAGTCGGTTTCTCGTGGTACGGTCCAATTTTTGGAAAGCTTTGGGTTAAGTTAATGGGTTTTACTAAGGAAGAGCTAGAAGAGGCGCAAAAGAAAGGTATGATCCTAAACTACGGCTTGGGACTCTTGGGACAATTTGTAACGGCATATGCTCTTTCACTGTTAATTGCCGCTAGCTTCCAGTACTTCGGTGGGTTTTCATATAGTCTAATCTTGTGGGTATGGTTGGGCATTATAGTACCAATACAGATGGGGACAGTTTTGTGGGAAGGAAAACCATGGACACTATTTGCTCTCAATAGCGCATACTATCTCGTTCAGCTTTTGGCTATGGGGCTCGTACTTAGCTATCTAGGTTAAATAATTATTAAAGTGATGGATCCAGAAATTGTTTTTGAAAACGAAGATTTAATTGTGCTGAACAAACCGGCAGGACTTTTAATGCATGGAGATGGAAAGGGAGAAAGCACTTTGGCAGATTGGTTGGTAGTTAATTTCCCGGAGGTGATAAGCGTGGGAGATAAACCAGAAGAAAGGCCTGGCATTGTTCACAGATTAGACAGAGACACCTCGGGAATAGTACTCATTCCTCGCAATCAAGCATATTTTGAATATTTAAAAGACTTATTTGCTAGAGGAAAAGTTCAAAAAACATACCTCGCCATAGTTAAGGGAATCCTTAAAGAAGCAGAGGGAAGGATAGATGTGCCAATTAGTCTTAAGCCGGGGACCACCAAGCGCACGGTGCATGGAGGTAAAATGACCAAAGATGCTGTTACGGAATATAGAGTGGCTCAACAGTTTTCAAACGCTGCGTTAATTGAGGTATCTCCTAAAACAGGGAGGACACATCAAATCAGAGTGCATATGGCATCGATCGGCCACCCCGTATTGGGAGACACCCTCTATGGATCCAAGAAGAACGAAGAGCAAGCCCCACGCCAAATGCTCCACGCCCATTCTTTGGAGTTCGAGTTAGAACCGGGGAAGGCAATGAAGCTTACGGCCGACCCCCCAAGGGACTTTGAGTCCTTTTTGGAAAAGCTTGAAAAATAAGAGAGACTCCATTAAAGTTCTCTTGCGATGATTAGCCCAGAAACCCTAGAAAAGATCCAGCCCGGAGTACGGGTTAAGGTATATGACAAAAATGGCCAGTTTGAAGGCATTGTTTTGGCACGTAAGCACGGCAAGGAAGCGGGTGCTACCTTCACAGTACGAGGTGAGGCTGCGGGTGTAGGAGTGGAAAAGATCTACCCTATATACACCCCAACCATCAAGAAAGTTACTATTTTAAAGGAGCCCAAGAAGGTGCGTAAATCAAAGCTCTATTTCCTTCGCAAACTCCCGGTTAAGAAGATTAAGCAAAAGTTGGGGGTTTAGCTTACGCGCGGGTGGTGGAATGGTAGACACGCAGGCTTGAGGGGCCTGTGGGAATTATTTCCCGTGGAGGTTCAAGTCCTCTCCCGTGCACCAAATGCTCTATACGGGGAAAGGAGATAAAGGGACAACCAAAGTTCTTGATAGCAAAGAGCGTTTTTCAAAGGGTTCTGATATGGCCGAAGCCCTAGGCTCATTGGATGAATTAAATTCTTTTATAGGCCTTTGTAAATTTAAGGCTCAGCAAGAACAAAGCGGGGAAGTATCTTTTAGTAAAGAGAGGGAAAAAGTTTATGAGATATTACACGAAGCTCAGGAAAATTTGTTTATCATCCAGGCTCAAGTGGCGGGAGCAGACAAAAAGATTTCTAAAATAAAAGTTAATAAAGTTGAAGAGATTATCAAAGCGATTGAGAAAGAAATTCCACCCATAAAAGGGTTCTCAATAGCGGGAGGCACAGAACTTTCTGCGCTATTGGATATAGCACGCACTATAGCGCGACGTACGGAAAGAAGGGTGGTAATAGTCAAGGAGTTAGGATTAAGGAAACTACCGGGACATACTCTTCCATACCTCAATCGACTATCAAGTTTATTATTTGCTCTCGCAAGGCTTGCTAATCATCGAGCGGGTGTTAAAGAAATAACTCCGAGTTACAAATAGAGATGCTAAAAACCCCGCTGGATGCGGGGTCTTTAGTCTTAAATTTAGAATCGGCTACAAGATTTCAATCTGGGCCTTACGGACACCAAACTGTACTGCTTCTGCTCTGCTGGGGAACCATACGTCCAACCGGTTGGTGTGACGTGAATGCATTCTGTCCTCTACGACGAAAACTTGATCGCCGAAGAGGCCAGGAATTCTTACCTTGGTTCCTATAGGTAGCCAGTTAGCTGCTACTACTCCGTGTCTTACACGAGTACCAGATGCGGTGATGAAGGGAGTATCATCTGTCTGCGCTACTTCACTTGAGTAGGCAGTAACAGTGGTAGTCACTACACCCTGAACATCTGCATTCGTATCAGACTGAGAGATAGTAATAGGACTCTCGTTAAGCAGGGCATCGGCATCTTCTGCCAAAATATCCTCTGCTATATCGGGAGCCGGTGCGGCGTCACTGAGAATTACTGAACTTAAGGTTCCAAGAGCGAGTAGTAATGCAGCCGATATGATTTGCCTACTCATTTTTGGATGCCCGAGAATAACCCAGGCAACTAAAAATCCCCTTTTGGGGATTGCCCAAATCCTATCAGAAAAATGGCAAAATGTCAAGTTTTACCCCCTGGCAATTTGGGGGCTTAAGTAATAGTCAAAATGGGTGTTAGAATAGTAAAAATGAGGGAATATTACACTCCAGCAGTAGTCCTGGGAACAAACCCCCGGAACGAAAAAGACGCCCAAATTATCCTTTATACCAAGGATTTAGGTAGAGTCTCTGCTATTGCTAAAAGTATCCGCAAGATTACCTCAAAATTAGCAGGGCATATGAAAGTAGGAGCCTTGGTTAATGTGCGTCTTGTGGAGGCTGGGGGATCATATCAATTGATTGACGGGCTATCCCTAAAGGCTCCTTGCGGAGGGGGAGATCATTTGAAATTAGTCTCTTTTCTGGAGGATGTTATTCCTCAGGGGCAACCTGATATCCAAATGTGGTATGCGATTAGTGAAATCTTTGACAGTTGCACCATTACTCCGAGAATCTATCGTTACCTTTTGCAATTAATGGGGTTTGTCGCAGGAAGCGTGGAAGTACCAATATGTAGGGGTTGTAAGGGTAAAAGTGGCCAAGTTGTTTATTTCTATGCTCCCGATATAATCTTCTTATGCTCCAGTTGTCTCTCTAGAGTACACATAGACATTAATGATGCAGTCCCAGTTGCCTAATACTAAAAGTTTGCCCCAAAGTGGGTTTCTCAATCAGCTAGTGATAGTGGTTTTCGTTTTAGTAGCTGCTTTTCTAGTTGGAGGGTACTTTTATTTCGGATCTTCTAATCGTGGAGTCAGCGTGGAAGTAAATTTACCAGAAAATGACATCCATCCGGGGGATATTTTTGATATGGATGTGGCGGTTATTAATAATTCACAGTCAACACTGACTGATGTGAGGCTAACGCTAAATTTTCCTAAGGCAATTAGGCTTTTGGATAACAAAGAGAGAGTAAATGAGGTCAGAGAATTAGATTCAGAAGTTACTCCAGGTTCCCTCGTTAAAGAAACATATAAAGTAGTAGCACTGCCAGGGGGTAGTGGCGGAGACTATACCGTAGAGGCAAAAGCCAATTACACCACAGCATCATTCTCTAATGTGTTTGAACGCACGAAAAGTCAGAGTGTAGAGCTAAAAACCGAAGGATTTACGTTGGAGGTAACTGCACCAGAAAAAGTGGCTGCGGGTGAAGTGTTTGATATAGAGGTAAAGTACGATTTTCCCAGCGGAGCAAGAGAAAGTCTGAAAAAATTTTTAGTAATAGAGGGGCCGTCACTTAGGGTTGTTGATTCCAACCTTGAGCAGGTTGCTGATAATAGGTGGTCCCTGGATACAGAGGCAGAAAAAAAGATTAGTGCCTCAGCTGTGATTGGGACAAAGCCCTCGGATGTATTCTTTTTGAAAGTGAAGATGGTAGTTGAATTTAGTGGCGGAGACTACGTGGTATTGGAAAAACAGTCAGAGATGCTTTTCTCTGGATCATCATTGGCGCTTAGTATTGATCTGGAAGACCCAAAGGGATTTGTTAGCCCCGGGGAGGGCTTAACTTACAAAATAAGTTACAAAAATAATACTGAAGTGGAGCTCAAGGATGCTTTGTTAAAAGCCCAGCTAGTAGGAGACATGTTTGATTTTGGATCTATCGAAACAGCAGGTACATTTGATGGAATCTCTAGAACTGTGACTTGGAGCTCAAGTAGATTTGTGGAATTAAGAGAGCTAGGCAAGGGAGAGGAAGGATCATTCACCATCGCTATTAAGGTAAAACCAACCTTTCCAATAAATAGCGTGAGTGATAAAGACTTCACGTTGAAGGTAAATGGCAGCATCGAATCTCCTACGATTATCCAAGGGACAAATACAGATCGCACTTCAAACTTTGCAAATTCGGAGGTTAATGTATCGGGCGACATTAATATTAATGCTAGTGCATATTTTAGAGATGCCGATTCGGGTATTCTTAACGAGGGGCCATTCCCGCCTAGAGTAGGGCAACCCACGGAATATACAATCCATTGGAGCTTATCGAATGCGGGAACAGACGTAGGGGAGGTAATGGTAAGGGCTGAACTTGAAGATGGGGTGAGCTTCACGGGTGAAGTTAAGGGAACAAGTAATACTCTTCCCACATTTGATACTTCAAGTAATGAAGTGATCTGGTCTATTGGATCTATGTCAGCTACCGGAGGTGCCTTGGGTGAAGGGCCAGAGGCAATTTTCCAAGTTAGTCTAACGCCCGGAGGAATGCTCTTGGGTCAATTCGCACCGCTTTTGGGTATTACAACAGTCTCAGCGACAGATACCTTCACAGGAGTAAGTCTTTTGGGTACAGACTCAGCCCTAACCACCGTTCTTCCGGATGATTCAACTGTTGGTTCAAACCAAGGAAAGGTTATACAGTAAAAAGATGGCCAAAGAGAAAGACGTCAACTTAATGGAGAAAGTGATTAATCTCTCACGTAACCGAGGATTTATTTTTCCCGGATCGGAGATCTATGGGGGATTGGCCAACTCTTACGACCTAGGCCCTCTCGGCACCGAGCTCAAGCGCAACATTAAAGATTTGTGGTGGAAAACATTTGTGCAAAAGAGGTCAGACGTGGTCGGTATTGATGCGGGTATTATTATGAGCACATTAGTGTGGCAAGCCTCTGGCCATCTGGAGAATTTCAATGATCTACTGATTGAATGTAAGGATTGCCATACACGCTTTAGGGCCGATGAGTTGGGTAAAAATAAATGTACGCAATGTGGCGGCAAAGAATTTACTAAACCCACTCAGTTCAATGCCATGTTCAAAACAAACCTTGGACCAGTAGAATCGAAAGAGAACACCGTGTACTTACGTCCCGAAACAGCTCAGGCTATGTTCGTGGATTTTCCAGAAGTAACGAGAAGCATGAGGAGCAAGCTTCCTTTCGGCATTGCCCAAGTGGGAAAAGCTTTTCGCAACGAGATTACCCCGGGCAATTTTATCTTCCGCCTTAGAGAATTCGAGCAGATGGAAATAGAGTATTTTATAAATCCTCCTAAAACAAAAGCAGATTGGGAGAAACATTTTGATGCTTGGCTGAAGGAAATCAGAAAATGGATTAAGTTGGTTGGCATTGATGCAAATAGAGTAAAGGAGGTGGACATTCCAAAAAGTGATAGGGCTCACTATAGCGAACGCACCGTGGATATAGAGTTTGAATATCCTTTCGGGCAAAAAGAGTTATACGGTTTGGCATATAGAACAGATTATGATTTAAAGGCTCATCAAAAACACTCAGGCAAGAACTTGGCATATAAAGATTTAGAGGGTGGAAAAGAAATTATTCCCCATGTTATAGAGCCTTCTTTTGGAGTGGAGCGCACAATGCTAGCAGTTTTGGTGTCGGCATACAGTGAGGAGAAGGTGAAAAGCGCCAAGGGAGAAGAGGAGGTGAGGGTAGTAATGAAACTACCCAAGGTAATTGCTCCATATAAAGTCGCAGTATTGCCCCTATCTGATAAGCCTGCCCTTACCAAAATAGCCAAGAAGATAAAGGAAGATTTGCAAGATAAGTTCGTTACCGATTATGATGTGACCCAAAGCATAGGGAAGCGCTATCGTAGGCAAGATGAAATAGGCACCCCATATTGTGTAACCGTGGACTTTGATTCCGTAGAGGATAATAAGGTTACAGTGCGCGATAGAGACACAATGAAGCAGGAACGTATCGCAATAGCGAAGCTAGGGGAATACTTGGAAGAAAAACTTAAAGCATAGAAAGAATGATGGAGTCACACAAAACCGTTCTTGATAACGGCCTTAGGGTGGTAGTCACCCCACAAAAAGATAATCCTGCAGTAACGGTACTAGTTTTGGTTGAAACTGGATCTAAGTACGAAACAAAAGAGTTAAATGGCATCTCTCACTTTTTGGAGCACATGTGTTTTAAAGGAACCACTAAGCGTCCAACAGCTTTGGCTATTAGCACCGAGCTGGATGAGGTCGGAGCAAGCTACAATGCTTTTACTGGCCATGAATACACTGGCTATTACGCCAAGGTAGACAAAAACCATTTTGATAAAGCGCTCGATGTAGTCTCAGATATATATCTCAACCAAGTTTTTGATGAAAAAGAGATAGACAAAGAGAGAGGTCCGGTTATAGAGGAGATTAATATGATAGCCGACACTCCAATGAGACAAGTGGCAGACGATTTTGTAACCCTACTCTATGGGGATCAACCTGCTGGTATGCCAATTGCGGGTCCTAAAGAAAATATTAAAAGGCTCACAAGAGAAAACTTCATTCAATACAGGAAAGATCACTATGTACCGGAGGCAACAGTGGTAGTTATCTCAGGAGCAGTGGATCCAGAAAGTGCTATCGAGAAAGTGAAAACAATTTTCTCTACCATGAAGAGGGATCCCAAGAAGGGGAAATTACCAGTTGTGGAAAAACAAAATGAGCCTATGCTCCATCTAGCAAAAAAGGAATCGGATCAAACTCACTTGGTAATGGGAGTAAGGGCATACAACCGATTTGATGACAGGAGATATGCTCTAGAAGTTTTAGCCACAGCTCTTGGGGGAGGCATGAGCTCCAGGCTCTTTAGTAAGGTAAGAGAGCAAATGGGAGCTGCTTATTATGTAAAAGCAGGAGCAGACATGTATACAGATCATGGATATCTGATGGCTTGGGCAGGGGTGGGAAATGCAAGACTATTAGAATCAATTAAAGCCATAACTGGAGAATTCAAGAAATTAAAGGAAGAAGAGTTAAGTGGCAAGGAGCTACAAAAAGTAAAAGACTTCATTGTGGGAAAAATGATGTTGGGGCTAGAAACATCAGATGATTTAGCCTTTTTCTACGGAGAACAAGAGCTTTTGGACAAAAAGTTGGTTAATGCCGAGGAAATAGCTCGAAAAATCCAATCTGTTAGTCCGAAGGAAGTCTTAGATGTGGCGAAGGATATCTTTAGGAATGAGAAGTTGAATTTGGCCTTGATTGGACCAGCACCAGACGAAGCCTCATTGCGGGCTGTTTTGAAAATAGATTAGAATAAGGGCGTGACCCAGCAGCACGTAGAAATATCTTGGGTAAGTCTCTGGAGAGTCATTGCGATGATTGGTTTTGGTTTTGCGCTGTTTTGGATGCGCGAGACCGTAGCCATACTTTTACTGGCCCTTATTGTATCCACCGTTTTTGATAGGCCAGTGGATGCTCTAGAAAAATATCGAGTTCCTAGAATTTTGGGTACGGTTTTGGTGTATGCGGTAACTTTTGTGCTTTTGGCTTTTCTTTTCTATACGATTGTCCCCATAGCCGTTATCGAATTTAACAATCTGCTTAAAAATTTAAGTGAAGTATTGCAGGCCAACGGTCTTAACTTATCAAGAGATCTATCTTTCTTTGATTCAGATATTAAATATTTCACCGAAGCATTGCTTTCTGGAGGAGTACCATTGATTGAAATCCTAGGGTCTCTACTCGGAGGAGTAACATTTATATTGGCAGTTATTGTCCTCTCATTTTATCTGACGGTGAGTAGAGATGGGGTTAGCAAATTTTTGGTAGCTATATTCCCCGACATTATGGAAAAGAAAGTCATCGGATTATACACTCGAACGAAAGCACGTATTGGAAAGTGGTTTCAGGCGCAACTCATGTTGAGTTTGGTAGTGGGAACCTTGGCTTTTGTGGGCCTATCTCTCTTAGGAGTTAAATATGCTTTGGTCTTAGGACTCATTGCCGGAGTGTTGGAGTTGATCCCAGTGGTTGGTCCTATATTCGCTGGAGCACTTGCCGTAAGTGTGGGCTTAACCAGCTCGATGACTGTTGGAATGTATACCCTAATTCTTTTCTTGGGTATTCAACAATTAGAAAATAATGTTTTGGTTCCTATAGTAATGAGGCGTCACACTGGAGTGCATCCTGTTATGATTCTAATTTCTATTCTGGGAGGAGCACAAATTGCCGGGATAGTAGGGATGTTGCTAGCTGTGCCGACCGCCGTATTCTTACAGGAGATGGCAGAGGAATGGATGAGCGTGAAGTCTAAGCGTAAGGGGAATCGCCTTGCGGTATAGGATCCATTTACCTAATATAGCCATTTAGACCTTATGGAAGATAAGCTATATATCACAACTCCAATATTTTATGTAAACGACAAGCCACACATTGGCCATGCCTATACAAGCATTGCAGCAGATGCTATGGCTCGTTGGGGTAGACTTCGCGGCTGGGAGACCTTCTTTTTAACTGGAACAGACGAGCATGGGACCAAGGTAGCTCGCTCTGCAGAAGCCGCTGGTAAACCGGTGGATGAGTTTGTGGATGGGATTGCAGAAACCTTTAAAAGTCTCAAGGATACGCTAGATCTTTCTTGGGATAAATTTATTAGAACCTCAGATAAGAAAGAGCATTGGCCTGGAGCTCAAGCTCTCTGGAGGAAACTCGAAGAAAGTGGAGACATCTATGAAGGGGAATATAAGGGTCTCTATTGTGTTGGTTGTGAAGCCTTTATCAAAGAAAAGGATCTAGTGAATGGTTTGTGTCCAGACCACAAAAAGGAGCCAGAGCTTATTGAGGAAAAGAATCTGTTTTTCAGACTTTCAAAATATGCCCCGGAAATTAAAAAAGCTATTGAATCAGGCGAGTTAGATATCCAACCAGAAAGCAGGAGAAATGAAATTCTTGCCCTTATTGATGGGGGCTTGGAAGATGTTAGTTTCTCGAGGCCTAAAGAAAAACTTTCTTGGGGGATACCTGTGCCTGGGCATGAAGATCAAACGATGTATGTTTGGTGTGATGCTCTTACAAACTATATCTCGGCTGTAGGTTACGGACGAAATGAAAAAGAGTTTAAAAAATGGTGGCCAGCGGATATACATGTACTTGGAAAAGATATTTTACGTTTCCACGCTGCTATTTGGCCGGGAATGCTGTTGTCGGCGGGACTACCTCTTCCAAAGCATATTTTTGTTCATGGCTTTATTACATCCGAAGGAAACAAGATGTCTAAAAGTATAGGAAACGTTATTGATCCAGTAGAACTAGTTGAGAAATATGGATCAGATGTACTTCGTTACTATCTCCTCCGCGAAATTCCCTCCAATGAGGATGGAGACTTCAGTATTAAAAGATTTGAGGAAAGATACAATTCTGACTTAGCCAATGGGTTGGGAAACTTTGCCTCCAGAGTATCTACCCTTGGAGAAAACAGAGACTTTACTGGTTTTGAGGTGGATGGAGAGATAGTAGAAGAGATTAACAAGACTGTTAAAGAAGCGGCAGAGAGCGCAAACAAATTCAGATTACACGAGACTGTGGCAAGGGTCTGGGCCCTTATTCAATATGGCGATGGTTATGTAAACGAGCATAAGCCCTGGGAGAGTAAGGACGAGCAAATAATATTCAATCTAGTCTTTCTATTACACTCGATAGCCAATTTGGTTAAGCCAATTGTCCCCAAAGCTAGTGCGAAAATCGAAAGTGCTATTGA
>CAZSWG010000013.1:0-11518 GCA_964610795.1 uncultured Candidatus Saccharibacteria bacterium
TCACGTTCACAATAGTGTTCTCTCCACCTTCTTTATATACCTTGCCGAATTCAACCTCGCTCAATTCCAAGTGGACATTATCTACCTTGTTTCCATAAAGCTCAGCTGGCACAAAACCAGCCTCTCTTAGGCTTCCTACCCCCTTACCCAAAACCGTTCGCCTTTTGGCGTTTAATTCCAGTGTCTGCATAAAGCAAGGGCAATTATAGCAATCCGCTAAACAATTTCAATCTCCTGCTAACTACCTCGTATACTGCCTCCTCAGCACTAGGGAATATCTTATATGGAGCAATCTCCTCCCCACTAGCAAGTCCCCTTGTCATACCCTCCCGCCAAGCAACCCTAATTTCTGTATTTATGTGAACAATTGAGATACCTGCTTCTATGGCTGCCTTAAAATCCTCGTCGCTTATTCCAGATCCACCGTGTAAAACCAAAGGCACGTCTACACTCGTTGCAATATCACGTATCAACTGTATATCCAACTTTGGATTCCCCCCTCCCCTTAACATACCGTGCACGTTGCCAACTGCAGGAGCAACCAAATCTACTCCTGTTTCCGTCACATACCTTTGAATATCTTCCCTTTTTGAAACTCCTACCCCTTGAGGAATTTCATCCAACACCTTGGAAGATTCTCCTATATATCCCACCTCTCCTTCGATTAATATATCGCTCCTCATCTGTCTTATCTTTTCTACAACCCCCTTACTCTTTTGGATGTTTTCATCCAGCGAAGACTTTGCAGCATCAAAAATCACACTGTCATACCCTGCCTTTGCTGCTTCCTCTATTTTTTCCACTGAGTGAAAATGATCTGCGTTCAAAAAAATGTCTTGACTAGTTTCTGTACGTAGATCACGCACCATCGCAACCGCTACTTCTATATCAACAAATTCGGCCTCTCCCTCTGAGGTACCAATGATAACTGGCACCTTAAGGTCTCCGGCTGCACGCACAATGGCCCTCAACGCTGCAATATCTGAAATATTAAAATGGCCCATAGCCTTTTTCTCAGCACGCGCTTTTTCAATAGCCTCTCTTAATTTCATATCTTTCTTACTCTATATGTTTTTGGAGCCTTATTTAGTAGCTTTACTAATGTATGCCTCGGCAACAACCCTTCTCTTGCACCCACATACTGCGTTACATACATAGAGTTAATTGGTCCCCATGCAAGAGCTTCTTTTGAACTTTTCCCTAAAGCCAGAGCTGCGACAAAAGTAGAGGAAAAAGCATCGCCTGCACCCGTACGCTCAACTGGAGGTTTCATATCCGGATATATAGGCATATGCCAATATCCCTTTTCATCACGCATATACGCTCCCTTGCGCCCATCTGTAACCACGGTGATTTTAGGGCCTAAACTAGTGATTCCATCTAGAAGTTTCTTTATATCCTCTTCTTTTCTATCAAGAATTTTCTGAGCCTCTTCTTTATTTACAAACACAACCTCTGCTCTCTTATATGTATTAACCAACTTCCTGCCTAGCTGTATTTGATACGTCCCCGGTTGAAAGGCTAGTTTGATATTTGGATGGGAAGCTAGATATTTTTCTATCTCCCTGTGATATTTCATCAATCCGTGCTCTCCGGATGAAGAAAGGTATAGCCAAGAGGGTTTCCCTATTGAAGGTAGGCTATTTGAGAATTTCTCATGCTTTATCAAAATAGTACGCTCTCCCTTATATGATAGAACGTAGTGATAATTCGTTTTTATTCTTTTGTTTACCTTAATAAACTTGGTACCCACTTTTTCTTCCCTTAGAACCTTCAGGGCATCCTTGCCGTTTTGATCTCCTCCAATTTGAGATACCAAAGCGCTCTTCAGCCCCAACCTCGCTGCTGCAACCGCAGCATTAGCGCTGTTCCCCACTGCTGGTACAACTACCATATCTTCGTATGGAATCTTGTCTCCAAAACGCATGGCAAGCATGCAATTTTCTCCCTTTGCATCACAGCGCACCCGCGCATCTTTTAACTTTATAAAAGCATCTGTGACTATATCCCCTATGGCTACAAAATCGTATTTTCTTCCTATCATTGCTTACGTCTTATGGCTTTCTTAACCGCTGATTTTATATCCTTTGCTCCCATGCCATATTTCACGGCCAGCACTTCTGGAGGGCCAGACTCACCAAAAACTCCCTGCATTCCAACAAACTCTTGAATCGTTGGAAGCTCCTTTGCCAAAAGCTCTGCGATCGCTGATCCCATACCACCTTCTATTTGATGTTCTTCTACGGTAACGATAGCTCCGCATTTCTTGGCAGCCGCCAATATGGTTGCTCTATCCAGCGGTTTAATGGTGTGGTTGTTTATGACTAATGTCTCAATCTTCTCTTCTTCCAGTTCCTTAGCAGCCACTATCGCGGTGTGAACTAATGGTCCACAAGCGACGATGGCACACTGAGGCTTATCCGAATCCCAAACAATCTGTGCTTCTCCTGGGTTAAATGGACTATCCTCAGATGTGATAATGGGAGTTGCCTCACGAGCAAATCTTAAATACACCGGACCAGCTATTTTAGATGCCGCGATAGTAGCCTTTCTTGCTTCATGGATATCACAAGGCACTATCACTCTCATGTTTGCCATAACACGCATGGTGGCAATATCTTCAACCGCTTGATGAGTTGCTCCGTCTGGTCCAACCGATACTCCTGCATGGTGCCCTGCAATTTTCACATTGGAATTATTGTATGAGATGGTAGTTCTGATTTGTTCCCAATTGCGTCCCGGAGAGAAAGTAGCATAAGAGGCAATATAGGGAATTTTTCCTGACACGCCTAATCCAGAGGCGACCAAAGCCATATTCTGTTCCGCTACTCCCATTTCTATATACCTTTCAGGGAATTTCTTGGCGAAACCTTCGGTACGAGTAGATTCAGTAAGATCTGCACATAGCGCTACCACATTTTTGTTTTCCTCTCCTAAAATGAGTAGTCCTTCTCCATATCCATTACGCGTAGGAACTTTTTCCACACTCTTCTGGAACATTTTCTTATTTAACTTTTGTCCTCTAGCTAACATCTATTCGTGTTCTGATTTAATTTTGCCGCCCAATGTTCTTAACTCTGCCAACGCTTTCTGCGCTTGTTCTTTAGTAGGCGGTTTTCCGTGCCACTCATACTTTCCCTCCATGAAGCTTACCCCTTTTCCGGGAATGGTGTGAGCAATGATCATGGTTGGTTGATATGCTATGGCCTTAGCTTCACTTACTGCGCTCACAATCTGTTCAAAGTTGTGTCCATCTATCTCCAAAACGTGCCAACCAAAGGCTTCATATTTTTCCTTAAGGGGCTCTAGCGGCATTACATTCTCAGTGTATCCATCAATTTGAATGTTATTGCGATCAATAATGCCTGTGAGGTTAGCCAACTTCTCTTTGCCGATAAACATGATGGACTCCCAAGTTACCCCCTCTTGGTGTTCTCCATCAGATAGCAGGCAATATATTCTATGCTTCTTTTTATCCATCCTTGCAGCTAAGGCCATACCTGCAGCCTGACCCAAACCATTCCCCAGTGGACCAGATGTCGCCTCAATTCCTGGAAGACTTCCCCTGTGAGGATGTCCCTGCAAACGAGAACTAATTTGTCTCAATGTTTTAAGTTCACTCACTGGGAAATATCCGGCATAAGCCATGGTGGTGTATTGAACCGGAGCAATATGACCGTTTGATAGAACCACCCTATCTCTCTCCTCCCAAAGAGGATTACGAGGATCGTGCTTTAAAATACGAAAGTATAGGGCAGTGAAAACGTCTGCCATTCCCAATGGTCCCGCCGAATGCCCGCTCCCGGCTGTCTCGAGGGTTTCTATAAGTTTCTTACGGATCTTGTTCGCTTGATCTTCTAATACTTTTCTTTCTTTGTCGTTAAGATACATGTGATTTTAAGTTATTTAGTTTTTCAAAATTTTCTTTAGGGTTAGCGCTTTCAAATATGTAATGTCCTGAAATTAAGATGTCTGCCCCAGCCTCCAATGCTCGAGCTCCTGTATCCAAATCGACACCTCCATCGAATTCAATTTTAACACCCGGTATGTTCTCTCGCAAAAATTTTACTCTACCGAAAGCATCTTCATTCGTGACTTGCCCACTTCGTCCTGGATCTACTGCTAAAATGCCAAGGCATTCCGCCCATACATATTGCTTCGCTTCTTCAATTGGAACGCTTAAATCAAAGGATGGTATTAGCTGCGCTTTGTACCCGTCAGTTAATCGGTGAAACACATCCATGTCTCTTACTTTTTGTACTGGCACAATTAATCTTTTCGCCCCAGCCTCAAGCCAAGAGCCCGCAGCGCTTTGAGGGTCTTCCACCATCAAATGTACCTCTATATTCAATTTGGTATTTAGATCTTGGAGTTCATCTGGATTTCCCCAGGATTTCCAAGTAGTGAATTTTCCGTCAGCTACATCTATATGTAACCAACCACCAGAAGGCACAAATCCTTCTGCGCTCAACACATCTTTCTTTACCTCCTCAAGGGTGGCTTTATTAATTGAGGGAATTATCAATTTGGCGTACTTTTTCTAACCTTTTTTTATGACGTTCATCCTCGGAAAACGGTGTTTGAAGCCATACACTAACTATCTTTTTAGCATTCCCTAGGTCAATAAAATCTGCCGCTAGGGACAATACATTTGTGTCATCATCTTCCCTGCTCATCATTACCTGATCTGGAGAGATAGCCAATACCGAACGTACCTGATTAAACTTATTGGCCACAACGTCCATTCCCACACCACTGCCACAAACTAGGACTCCCCTACTACCCACTGGATCAATAGAAACTTTCTCTGCTACTGATTGAGCGTAGTCTACATAATCATCATCGGGAATTAATGTCTTAGCCCCAGCGTCACTCACACTCCAACCGTTCTCCAGAAGAAAAGTCTTAAGCTGTTCTTTAAGTTGAAAACCGCGGTGATCAGCACCGATATAGATGATCATTGGTTATATTATAAGCTATCCCTACTGAGACGTGTTAGACCCATCGAAACTCGCTTGAAAATCAGGCGATATTTTAACTGGTATAAGTCTCGCGTCTGTAATCTTCTGCCCCTCAAGCTCTACTCTCAAAGCCGCCCCCTCCATAGTCTCTTTAGAGAAGCTTTGATCAAAAATAAAATTGCCTAAGCTGTACGCTACCCAACCATTGCCGTATTGCTCCAACTCTTGAACTACATGCGGATGATGACCAACTATCAAAGAGGCACCTGCATCAATTAGTCCTTTGGCAATTTCTCTTTGTGAAGCGTTCGCTAAAACTTCATACTCATCTCCCCAGTGTAGGGAGACTACAACCAAATTCCCCTCATCTACTAACTTATTAATAGTTGCTTTGATAGCATCTAAGTTAAAGTCACTTAATCCGGGAATCTCACCTGATGCTTGCATGGTATAAGGCAAAAGATTGGTGTATGCCAAAACTGCTATTTTTACTTCTCCCGCTGTAAACAATGCTGGCTTATTAGCCTCTTCATAATTTGCTCCCGCCCCAACCGACGTTATCCCTGATTCTTGGAGAATGGATATCGTGTCTATCAATGCATCCGTTCCCCAATCCCAAATATGGTTATTAGCCAAAGATAGTACATCAATACCCGCATACGTTAACCCCTCCACCGTTCGAGGATCAGCGCGGAAAGAATAAATACTTCCCTGATTTTTTCCTCGAGCAGAAATCGGACCCTCCAAATTACCAAATGCAAAATCAGCCTCCCTTAAAATATCTGCTGCTTCTAAAAACGGATATCTATAATCCCCAGCGGCAACTGTCCTCGTTCCCACGGATCTCGAAAGCATGATATCTCCAACAAAGAGAAGTACTGTATTGGACTTTTCTTCTTGATAAAACGTTCCTTGTTGAGCCAATCCTTCAACTGTGCCCTCTGGCAAGTCGAAAAGCACAAACATAGATCCCATAAAAAGGATCGACACTCCAAAAAATAGCCACGAGAGTGCATTTTGTGAAAAATTCTTCATTGGAGAAATTACTTTAGATGGCTTCCTATTTTGTTGACGTGCTTAACCAAAGTAGAAGCGTAACCATACTCATTGTCATACCAAGAAAGAACCTTAACTAAGTTTCCTCCCACCACCCTTGTTAAGGGAAGATCTACTATCGCTCCATATGGTTGCCCCACAATATCGCTTGAAACCAAAGGCTCTTCTGTTACGGCCATGATTCCTTTCCAACGAGAACTATTAGCTGCTTTTTTCAAAATAGTATTTACCTCCTTCACGCTCGTATTTTTCTTTGAAACCAAAGTTATATCTGCAATGGACCCCGCAATCACCGGTACCCTAAAGGCAATGCCATCAAATTTACCGGTCAGTTCTGGTATGGCTCTTTCAACAGCTTCTGCGGCACCAGTTGTTGAGGGAACAATATTATATGCTGCTGCCCTTCCCCTCCTTAAATCATGCCCCCTAACTGGTCCATCAACTAAAGATTGGCTGGCCGTATATCCATGAACGGTGGAGAGCATCGCCTTTTCTATACCCAACTCCTCAGAGAGGATGGCTATAACAGGTGAGGCGGCATTGGTTGTGCAAGAAGCATTGGATGATAGTTTTACGGAGCTCAGTTTTCCCTCATTAATTCCCATTAAAACTGTTGCTCCATCTTTTCCATCTGCATCACTCGTAGGAGCGGTAATCACTACTCTTTTTGCTCCTGCCTTGAGATGGTCCTTGGCGAGAGCAAAGGAATCAAAAACTCCCGTAGCCTCTACCGCAACATCTACCCCCAATCTCTTCCAAGGAAGTTTGCTTGGCTCTTTAATTTGTAGGCATTCTATTTTTTTACCTCCTACGATTAGACTATTACCTTGAACTTTCACTGATTTATCAAAAGCACCATATACACTGTCGTGTTTTAGGAGATATGCGAGATTATCAATACTACCCAGATCGTTGATCGCTACTATATTAATATTTTTACTACCAAACGCCTGACGAAAGAAAAGTCTCCCAATCCTTCCAAACCCATTGATTGCTACTTTTGTCATAGGTTTATTATATCTCAATCTTCAAACTTCACCTCTACGCCATCCCCAACTATAATCCTTGCTCTCTTAACCGTTCCGGCGGCAACCTCAAGCACCTTATCTACCGGCTCCGGAGATCTATATCTAGCAATTTGCCCCACAAACTGGCTTGTGTGAGGAGTTGTGCTTTCAGCAAAACCAACCACCTCATCTCCAGCGATCCAAATAATATCTATGGGAAAGCTAACATTCTTCATCCAGAAAGTACGAGTATCCAACGAATTAAAGAGGAAAAGCATTCCCTTGTCTTCCTCCAATCCTTCTCTGCCTCCTAAGCCCAACTCTCTAGAAGCAAACGTATCTGCCACCTCTACTTGAAACCGCTCTCCGCGGATAGACACAGTGGCTTGTTTATATTTAGATGAACCTAAATCGAAGAGCCCACTCTTATACACAAAGAAGAAGATTGTGATTAAAGATATGAGTAAAAGTATATATACGAGTTTCATCTATTTATATTTAAGTGCATAGACGACTATTCCAAATGCAACTGCTACATTCAAAGACTCTTTCTTGCCTTCCATTGGGATCTCCAAAATCTTATCTGACCTCTCAAGTATTGTCTCAGATAATCCAGTCACCTCACTCCCCAACACCAAAGCTATTTTCTCCTTACCAACTTTGTATTCGTAATGGGGAATAGATTTGGGAGATTGCTCAATAGCTACAATTTTATATCCTTCTTTTTTTAGTTCGGTTATCGCTCTCAACGTAGAGCTTTTCTGCTCATATGGAATATTCTTCTCTGAACCTAAAGATACTTTGGTAAACTGGGGTCTGGCATATCCCAATCTATTCAAGGGTCCGGGGGTGATACCGCAAAGATATATCTTTTCTATCCCCACTCCATCGGCACTTCGAAAGATTGAGGCCACATTTTGTACGCTGCGAATATTATGGAGCACTACTACCATCTCTCCATGATACCCCAAAAAGAAACGCGGCGCCTTTGTGTTGGCGCCGCAGGAATGCTGTTGAGTCGGGAGGGGATTGGACCCTGTCCGACCCAACACAATCCTCGTGTTGGACTACTTGTCGAACCACCGGTGCTTGCAGTCCAGGCAACGTTGCCGGCTCATTCCGGCACGTCTCCACAGACACTGCGTCTTCGGCGAATGACACTTGGGACAGGACATCCTCCACTCCTCCTACTCGGGCTCCCTTGATGGGAGCACTATTTCTCCCCTTCCGAGGGGATCTTGATGTCCATCTCGACACACGCCCGAATCTCCAACTCGCTCAGATGCGAGAGAGGGGCGTTCTCGATGCGGACAATTGCGCTCTCACAGTACTCAATTGCCGATGCTCTGTTGAGAGCCTTCAGATACCCTACGGCACCGAAGATCAACAGCACAACGACGAGTGCCACGAGAGCTCCTTTTGCGAACGACTTCCAGTCCATTTCTGGCCTTTCTGTACGTCCGCCCGCTCCTTCCAAGAAGAAGGAGCCCATTTTCATAAGTACATGGAGACCCAGCGCGGATCTCACCCCTCAAACCGAAGTTTTCAGAGTATGAAAAGAATACCACAAAATATGTATGAAGTCAAGTGTGGACCTAGGCGGAATCGAACCGCCGTCTGTGCAATGCGAATGCACTATTCTACCGCTAAACTATAGGCCCGAATCTATCTGATGGAAGCAAATCCATTACAGAGATATCCTTTGAATCACCGTTATAATTTACCAAGATTTCATCTCCCCTCTTAATAGGAAGTAACGCTTTATACACGATGGTTTTGTCCTTGTACATAAGGTCATATTCGGCATTGGGTTCAAAAGAATGATTGTATAAAGATCCATACCCCAGGACGATACATCCATCTTCATTCCCCTCCCATGGATAAGTATAGTACTCAAGAATTGTTTGATCACAAATGCGACTCTCTTTTTCTGAAAGCACCACCACAGGACACGTTTCAATTATTTCACCCACAACAAAATCTTTAAGCGCAAAAATACCTCTTCCCCTACCATCAATCTCCCTATATTCAATGTGATATTGCATATTTGTCGGACCGCTGGGATTCGAACCCAGACTACAGGCACCCGAAGCCTGCGTGCTACCGCTAACACTACGATCCGCCCCCTACTTCACGAAGTATTTTTCTTTTATAGCATCATCTAGGCGCTTTTGCTCTTCCGCAGCCCTCTCCTTAGCTTTCTTTGAGAAAGCATCTAGCTCCTTATCAGATAAAGCACCTAATTCTCCTACTCGCTCCAGCAAATACTTCTTGGTATTAATCTTTGGATTATCTATCACCTCCTCCAAAAGAACAGCTAAGATTTTCCCCATACGAGGGCCAGGCTCCATTCCGAGTTCTTTAATTAAAAGATTTCCATCAACCTTTAACTGTTTTACGCTCACCGGCTCTTCCTTAGCTTTTTCGATCATAGCTTGCAGGTGTCTCAACCTATATGGCTGAGCCTTGGGGACACCCGAACCAATGCGATCCGCTTCACGAACTTTAATGAGAGCATCTACGTTTTCTTCTCCCACTCTTTTAATCAATCTGCGTACTCCTTTCTCGGTTACCATCTCCGGGTCGTATACGAACATATGTTCTCTCACTAAAAGCGCCACTCTCTTCACTACTTCTTTTGGATATCTCAATCTATTTAAAATATCCCTAGAAAGTTTTTCTCCTAAGTATTGATGTTGGTAGAAAGTCCAATCCCCATTTTTGCCATCCTTCATCTTCTCTCCCCTTGGATCATTTCTCCATTCTCTTGTTCCAACTTTACCTACATCATGCAGCAACGATGCTAATCTCAAATCAAGGGAAAAGTTTTTGTCTACTGCATATTCCAAAGAGTGAACGTTGTGTTCAAAAACGTCGTATATATGATGTTTGTTTTGCTCCACCCCTATTCCTTCAGATAACTCTGGAATAATCTCCTCCAGAAGACCTGTTGCTTGAAGTAATCTTACTCCATCGGTCGCACCCTCCGTCATTAAAAGCTTAGAGAGTTCATCTCTTACTCTTTCTGTGGCTATATCTTTAATCGATTTTGATTCCGCCCTTATGGCCTCCAGGGTTTTCTTTTCTATTTCAAATCCCAATTGGGCTGACAACCTTACCGCCCTCATCAATCTCAAGGCATCCTCTCCAAAACGTTCTTCTGGATCTCCAACTGCCTTAATGACTTCTCTTTTCAAATCGTCTCTACCCCCATATGGATCTATTGGATCTTCTCCATCTACCATATCAATGGCTATGGCATTAATGGTGAAGTCTCTACGAGCAAGATCGTCTTCTATGGATTTAGAAAATATCACCTCATCTGGATGACGTTTATCTGTATATTTACCTTCCTTACGAAATGTCGTTATCTCAACTACCTTTAAGGTTGGATCCTCAGATCCACTTTTAACTCCAACCGTTCCAAACTCATTTTCATAAAAGGCATCTTCAAAGACACCTTGGATCTCTTCCGGCTTGGCGTCAGTTGCGATATCCCAATCGTTGGGCTTCTTCCCTAAAAGTATGTCTCTAGTGCACCCACCAACGAGATATGCCTTATATCCAGAATCAGCCAATTTCTGACTGATGTTTTGGATTTCTCGAGGAATATCCATATTTTTCATTATACAAGTTGATTCGAAAGTGTCCGCCCACCAGGACTCGAACCTGGAACCAACTGCTTAAGAGGCAGCTGCTCTACCATTGAGCTATGGGCGGTTTATCGCTTTCCGGTTGATTGTATGTTTGGGAGGGGTCAGTTGTAAAGATAAAATAACGGTTATGCAAAATATCTATCTACGGCTGACACAATTTCTCCAGGCGTATCTACGATGGCGAATGGAGATCCTTTTTCCAATGTTTCTCTTGGATGCCAACCCCAAGTGACTCCTACTGCATCTACCCCAGCCGCTCTGGCTTCTCTCATATCTCCAAGAGTATCTGTAATAAACAAACAATCCTTAGCCTCAACACCATATTCTTCAAACACCATTTTGATCTTCGCTAGTTTGCTCTTATGGATATTAACCCCAAATACCTTATCGAAATGGGACATCATTGAATGTTTGGTTAAATACTCCTCAATAGGACTACTTACACTAGAAGACACTACCACAAGCAAATATTTCTCTCTTAGCTTATCTACAACCTGAGTGATCCCCAATACTGGATCAAGCTCCAACATTCTTGGAATGTATAGTTTGAAAAAGCCATCCTCCTCATCTATTACCGTATCGTGATCCACATTAAGACTTTCATATATGTTCCCCTCAAATTGCTTTCTGTATTCATCGGCTGAAACATCCGGCCAAACTTGATTATTGGTTTCCATGCAAATCTTAAACGTGTCTACTATGACGCCATCAAAATCTATCAAAAGCACCTTTTTATTCATGAAGAGAAGTATACATCGAAACCTTGTACGCCCGGCAGGACTTGAACCTGCGACCTTCAGCTCCGCAAGCTGACGTTCTATCCAACTGAACTACGGGC
>CAZSWG010000014.1:0-11415 GCA_964610795.1 uncultured Candidatus Saccharibacteria bacterium
TGCCTGCATTAGTGTCGTCACAGTCATATCCCAACAGCTCAAAACGAATAGATGCATTGGTGGCGTTTCTGCGGATATACCCCGATCCTCCACAATCGCTTGCTGAGCTAGCAAACCAAGTATTATTGGGGTTATACCCGTCGTTATCAGCGTCGGTCCCACAAGCGTAGCCATCGATTAGAACAGCATCCGTGCCTACCGCGATGCTTCCAGTACCTACGGTGATACCAAAGTTACCCTTGTCAGCTCCTCTAAAAATCCACTCTGAAGTCAATGTTACAGCTCCATTCACCGTAACCGTATTATCTGCTCCATTGGGTTGACTCCAAGTACAACTAGAGGAAATCGTGCTGGCTGCGGTTTTACTGATGGACGGATAACAGCTTGGGTCGGTCCAGCCAAGAGAAGCATAGGCAGTACGTCCGGCTTCGTCTTCTACATTAAACTCAGTGATATAACCTTTTTCGTGGACATCCTCTACTACCCAAGACGCTCTATATAACATAGGTGTCTGCTCAATTGCCGTAGCTACGCGAGCCCAGTTATATGCGAATATTTGTTGAACAGGCATTTCATCTAGTAAAACGACTCTATTGCCATTGTTATAGTCGACAAAAGCTTTGGGACTTCTTAAAAGCTCCTGGGGTGCTGGGCCTATTAATTCCAACTCTAGAGTAAATGTTTGCGAATCAAGCTGTGTTGTGGCCCAAGCTCGTTTAATACGATCTGGACTTGAGGCTACTAGAGAAAGTGTTTGTGTATCTCCAGGATGTACATCTACTGGATCGACTATTACTCTGTGTATCTTTAGGGGGTTATTCTCTCCTGTCATAAAAGTAAACTCCTGTTTTCCAATAGGGATACCCCTGCTATCTAACTTAGTAGATTGAGCGACCTGTAGTGGCTTCTCTTCGGTTGAATCCAGTGATGCTAATGACAAAGACACTTTCACTTCTGGGATAGCAAACCCCACTAGAAAGCTAGTAAGGATAACAAATACACTCAACAACACCCCGTGGGATATTTTGTTGTCCAGTTGAAGGTTTACGAATTTCATTAACTAACGCCTCGCTATGGATTTAACAATATTTTTCCATCATCACCAGTTTTTATAATCAATCCTTGATATTCATCCTCTGCTAACTTTGTGGGTAAACTTAGATAATCAAAACGTGGCGCCGTAAATCTATAAGAGATTTCTCCCCTACCTTGTGTGTGGATAATAAGACTTAGATTCTCTATGCCTTTTTCATACCACAGTGTCTCTTTAAACGATGGAGTTAGTGAAACTACCATCTTTTCAAAATTTCTCTCTAGGTCGGTCGCTTTAGCAAACAGCCATAAATCAGAGCCCTCCATTTGATCCCTGAAGTTAATCTCAGTTGTGCCATCTACCAACATTAACCCTGCCACCTCCTCTTTCTGCCCTATCATACTCGCTACATAAGTGGCATATCTTTTCCCATCAATGGTATAAACAGGATCTATTGTATTCACATTGACTTTACTCACAGTCAAAGTACCTGTCATGCTGAAATTAGTGCTACTTCCGCAAAGATCAGAAGCTCCGCTGCCTAAGCGGATACATCCCAGAGCACTATTCTGTTGACCGTAGATACCTACGGTGTTTACCACATTAACATCGTTGAGGGTGGCGTCGTCTCCACCGTTTAAGTATGCTGCACCATTAGCATCTGCATAAACTGTTCCTGTTGATCGAATATCACCATTAACATCGAGTTTGTATGAAGGTGTTGTGTCAGCTATCCCTACACTTCCACCACTTGTGGATATAACTCCATCCCCCGTCGGTGGAGTAGCACTAGGACCCACAAAGTCTGCATTTACTATCCCCAAAATAGCTGCACCCAATAGTACAGTTAGAACTAAAGTAAAAATCTCCCTTCTTATTTGCATTCCCCTAAATTATATCAGGAAAGTAGATTAGTTTGTGGATAGTCTCCTATTTTTTGAAAGATTGTAAAAAATTTTCTGCTGCGTCTAGTTCTGCTTCTTGTTTGGAGGTTCCCGATCCTTCTGCTTTAAGTTGTTCCTCAAAATAAAGTCCTACTTTAAAGTGCCGGCTGTGTGCCGGTCCACTTTCATCAATTACTTCATATCTTGGAGTAATTTTAAAATCTGCTTGAGCGTGCTCTTGAACTAAACTTTTAGCATCTTTCCCTCCATTTTTCGCAACCTCATCAAGTTTTGAAATAATAAAATTGTCTATAAATATTTTTGCCTTATCGTATCCCTGATCCATATATACAGCTCCAATCACCGCCTCTACTGCATTAGCGGAAATGGTTTCTCTCCCCTTTCCTTTCGCATCTTTATTTTCACCACGAGAAAGAAGTAACTCTTTATCTAAACCGAGTTCCTTAGCTACTTCATATAAGGATTTGGAATTAACTAATGCGGCACGCAACACAGTTAACTTTCCTTCTTCCCTTTTAGGAAATCTTCTAAATAGGTCTTCTGTTATTACTAATTCCAAAACGGCATCTCCCAAAAATTCCAAACGTTCATTGTTGCCATTTGGCCAATGAGGATTCTCATTTAAATAGCTCCTATGAGTTAGGGCTTCTTCAAGAAGGCTCTTATCTTCGAACTTTATCCCAATCTTTTTTTGTATTTTTTCTAATTCCATTATTCTTTTCCGCTTCTACTAGTTTCAGGATTACGATCAGGTTCCCCTATCTCACGATACACGGTTCCCATCACGCCGTTAATGAATTTTCCAGAGTTGTGCCCTCCGTATGTCTTGGCAAGCTCTATTGCTTCGTTAATAGCTACTCTTGGGGGAACTTCTTTTCTGTCTGCGTGTAAAAGCTCATACAAACCTATGCGCAATGCGTTGCGATCGATAATGGGCAGCTTATCGATGGGCCACTGTGGAGCAGAGGCCTCAATAATTTGATCAAGCTCATCTATTTTACTAACCACACCAATGGCTAATTCCATAACAAACTCTTTCTCGGCGAATCCGGGAGCAAACTCCTCAAGATTACGTTCAACTACACTTTCTATTTTCTCGCGGCGACCATAAAAATCCCACTCATACAGAGACTGTATCACCACTCCTCTACCCAACTGTCTAGTCGCCATCTTTTAGGTACAAACGTCTATTTTATGCTTTGGCTTTTGCTTTGGCGTATTCTCCACAATTCTTGCAAATACGATGAGACAATACGGGAGCGGCACACTTGGCACATACCAGCAGGTTTACTCCTTTTAATCCTTGCTGGGAACGGCGTCTTTTCGCCTTCGATTTACTGTGTCGTTTCTTTGGTACTGACATATTAGTTACGCTTTGGCTTTAAATTAGGATATCCATTGAGGTATGTCAATCTGTGAACTTCAGAAATACCGTATTTTCTGAGGGCCTTGAAGTGCCCAGCAGTACCGTATCCTTTGTGAACTCCAAAACCATATTCTGGGTATCTAAGATGTAACTTTTTCATATACCTATCCCTGGTCACCTTGGCTACAATGGATGCCAGTTTTATAGCCACAATCCTCTGATCTCCCCTAATTAGGGTGCTCGCCTTTATACCCCTATGACTTTTGTCTCCTAAGTACAGCCCACCGTCGATTAATATCTTGTACGTGCCCAGTCTCTTCCCCATATCCAAAGCTACCCCCTCCGCAGCACGACTGGCTGCCAAGTTGGCACTCCTGGCTATATTTTTTTTATCAATCTGTCCTTGATATACCCTCGATACATGAAAAAAGGCTTTATCCGCATCTTTTATATACCGATACCACAACTCTCTTTGATGGACGGAAAGTTGTTTGGAGTCTTTGAGTTTAGGTAGTCTCTTTACGCGATATTTAAATCCTTTGGGTATGGCTACCGCCGCTACCACCACTGGTCCAGCTAGTGCACCTCTCCCCGCCTCGTCTATACCAATAGTGTGCATGTTTTTACTCATTTAAAGTTTATGTTGGAGAAAGTATAATGACAACGAATCTGATGGATAAATTCGTCCACCTACATACCCATAGCCACTACTCTCTTCTTGATGGCCTTTCTAAGATAGACCAATTGGTAGATAGGGCAAAGGAGCTAGAAATGGAGGCATTTGCCATTACAGACCATGGAAATCTTTATGGTTCTGTTGAGTTCTTCAAAAAGGCCACTAAAGCCGGGATTAAACCCATTATCGGACTCGAGGCGTACGTAGCCTCAAGATCGAGACACGATAAAGAATCGGGAATCGACTCTACTAGATACCACTTAACTTTGCTTGTAAAAAATGAGGTTGGATACAAGAATCTCGTACAACTAGTTACCAAGTCTCACCTCGAAGGCTTTTACTACAAGCCTCGTATAGATCATGAGTTACTGGAGAAACATCATGAAGGTTTAATTTGTCTTTCTGGTTGTTTCACTAGTGAATTCTCTAGGGCCATAGAAAAAGGAGATCTCAAGAAGGCCAAAGAAGTGGCTACCTTCTATAAAAAACTTTTTGGAGATGACTATTACATAGAAATCCAACCTCAATCTCCTGATTTGATTAAGGCACAAGTCCAGATTGCAAAGGAATTGGATATTAAAGTGGTGGCAACACAGGATTCGCACTACATATCAAAAGAAGATGCTCCTACACACGAAGTACTGCTAGCTATCCAAACGGGGAACAAGTTGGATGACGAAGATCGCTTCACCTTCAAAGGAAATGATGTTTCTTTCAGGTCAGCAAAAGAAATGCAGGAAGCGCTAGAAGAAGCGGGTTTGGACGGTGAAAACATCAAACAAGCAATCAGCAACACTGTATTAGCTGCAGATAAATGTACTTTTGAATTTAAATTAGGAGTGCTTCATCTGCCTAAATACAAGCTTCCAGATGGAGAAGAGGATAGTTTTGAATATCTCAAAAAATTAGTTGATGCTGGTATTGAAACGCGTCTTGGAAAAGAAACGGAGGATGTACGAAAGCGCGCAGATCACGAACTCTCCATTATTCAAACAACTGGTTTCGCTGACTACTTCCTCATCGTGCAAGATATGGTGAACTGGGCGAAATCACGCGGAATTGTAGTTGGTCCAGGTAGGGGTTCAGCTGCGGGAAGCCTTGTTTCATATGTACTGAACATAACGGATGTAAATCCTTTGAAGTACGATCTACTCTTTGAACGTTTCTTGAATCCGGAACGTAACGAGCCGCCAGACATCGACTTGGATTTTGCAGATCATAGGCGCGAAGAAGTTATCGGATATCTTAGGGAGAAATACGGAGATGATCACGTGGCTCAAATTATTACCTTCGGAACCATGGCCGCTCGCCAAGCAATCAGAGATGCTGGAAGAGCAATGGGCCTCCCCTATCCTTTCTGTGACAGAATAGCAAAGCTTATTCCTTTCAACCCCAATCAAGGACGTCCCAAAAATGAGATTAAGACATATATAGAACAAGTTCCTGAGCTTGGTGTTTTGTACAAGCAAGATCCAAATGCAAAAGCCCTGCTCGATACCGCTTCAAATTTGGAGGGTGTGGCAAGACACGCATCGGTTCACGCTTGCGGCACTGTAGTAACAGAGGAACCCATTACTCAATATCTTGCACTGCAACGAGCTCCTCAAGATGAAGATTCCATTATCACCCAGCTTGAGATGGGAAGCATTCTGGATATGGGACTGTTGAAAATCGATGTTTTAGGGTTGCGCAATCTTTCTATTATGGAAGACACATTGAGACTTATTAAAGAACTTGAAGGGAAAGACTTGAAGATCTCTGAAATCCCTCTTGATGATGAGGAAACATATAAATTCCTTCAGGAAGCTGAAACAATTGGTGTTTTTCAATATGAATCATCTGGAATGCGCAGATATATGAAAGAAATAAAACCTCATGAGTTAGAGGATCTAATTGCTTTGGTTGCTCTATACCGCCCAGGGCCAATGGAACTTATCCCTTCATATATCAAACGTAAATTCGGTAAGGAGGAAGTGAAATATATTCACCCCAAGCTAGAGCCAATACTCAAAAACACTTACGGTATCGGTATTTACCAAGAACAGATGATGAGAATTGCCACTGATCTTGCGGGATACACATTGCCGGAAGCTGATACGCTGCGTAAGGCTATCGGAAAGAAAATCAAAACTCTTCTTGATGCTCAAGGAGAAAAAATGATGAAGGGTATGATCGACAATGGCATTGATCAAAAAACAGCTCAGAAGATATGGGATCTCTTTCCCCCATTTGCCAGATATGGTTTCCCAAGAGCTCACGCTGTGTCATACGCCTTAATCGGATACTGGACCGCATATCTTAAAGCCCGTTATCCAGAAGAGTTCATGACTTCTCTTCTTAATCACGTAGGTAATGATGTAGAGAGAGTAGCTACCTTTATCCAAGAGGCTGCGCGTATGGGTATTAAGGTTCTTCCTCCAGATATCAACAAAAGTGTTGCCTACTTCGCTCCAGAGGGTAACAATATTCGTTTTGGCCTGTCGGCAATCAAAAATGTTGGATCTGTTATAACGGAAAATATTGTTGATGAAAGATTAAGAAACGGTCCATTCGAAAGCTTAGCTGATTTCGCTCTCCGTACCCGTTCGCATAACTTGAATAAAAGGGTTCTTGAATCCCTTATTAAAAGTGGTGCGCTGGATTCATTGGGCGTAGATCGAGCAACTGCATTGGAGAATATGGACTATCTCCTGAAAGCCTCGAGTGAAAAGCAAAACGGCAGTCAGAATGGACTCTTTGGAGGCGTACATAAATTTGAGATCAAGCTTAAACCAGCAGAGCACAAGGCAAAAAAGACTGATTTACTGGCTTGGGAAAAAGAGCTTCTTGGCCTCTACATAACTGAACACCCCCTCAAGGAAATTCTCAAAGACATTAACCCCGACAAGGTTAGCCCTATTAAAAACGCCTTTGGGGAAAGTAAGGATGGAAGGCGTATTACCACATGTGGTGTAGTCAACCAGATCAAGAATATTGTAACCAAAAATGGTTCCGTAATGGCTTTTGCCAAGATTGAGGATCTAAGTGATACTATAGAAGTATTGGTTTTTGCAGATACTTTGGCGAAAACTAAGGATTTGTGGAAAGAAAATAAAGCGATATACGTAACGGGAAGGATCTCCAACAGAGACGGAGAACCTAAAATCATATGCGAGAGCGCAAAGGAGATAAATCTCTAGAAAATATAAGACATACACTAGCTCACCTTTTGGCGAGCGCTGTTTTGGAAAAACGCCCAGGAGCCAAACTGGGCATAGGACCAACTATTGAAAATGGCTTCTATTACGATTTCGATCTAAAAGAATCTCTTACACCAAATGATCTTCCTGAACTTGAAAAGGTCATGCGAGACCTCATTAAGCAGAATCTCAAGATAGTCGGTACAAAGGTCACCCCCGTCGTCGCTCGCAAGTTATTTAAGGATCAACCATATAAGTTGGATTTAATAAAAGATTTTGTTAAGGAGAAAAAACAACTCACGGTATATAAAACTGGAAATATCTTTAGTGATCTATGTAAAGGAGGACATATTCAAAGTACTAAGGAGATTAACCCAGATGCATTCAAACTCACCCACCTCGCTGGAGCATATTGGAAAGGAGATGAAAAAAATGCACAGCTTCAGAGAGTATATGGTGTTGCTTTTGCCACAAAAAAAGAATTGGACCACTATCTTTGGCAACAAGAGGAGGCAAAAAAACGAGACCACAGAATATTGGGGAAGGAGTTAAAGCTTTTTACCTTTGCTGATGAAGTAGGTCCTGGTCTCCCCCTTTGGTTACCTAGAGGTACTGTAATTAGGGATGAAATAGAAAAATACGCCAAACAAGTTGAGGAAGAGTGGGGTTACCAAAGAGTATCAACCCCACACATAGCTAAGGAAGACCTATACCGTATGTCGGGGCACATACCCTACTACAAAGATGACATGTACCCACCCATGAAGCTTGATGATGGCAATTACTATCTAAAGGCTATGAATTGTCCTCATACCCACATGATTTATAAGTCTGAGCCTAGGAGCTATCGGGATCTGCCACTGCGTTTTGCTGAATATGGAACTGTATATCGCTATGAGCTATCTGGTGTGCTAGCCGGACTCCTTAGGGTGCGCGGTTTTTCACAAAACGATGCACATATATATTGTCGTGAAGATCAGGTGGTAGATGAATTTCTAAAAGTGATGAAACTTCACGAATTTTGGTATAAAAAGGTCTTTGGTATAAGTGATTTTTATATGCGCCTTTCTCTCCCAGATAAAGACAAGACAAAATATGCTGACATGCCAACTGGCTGGAAGAAAGCCGTTACCCTAATCAGAAAAGCTATGAAACTATCTGGGTTGCCGTATGTTGAGGTGACAGGAGAAGCTGCTTTTTATGGACCCAAGGTAGATTTCCAAATTAAGAGTGCCATTGGTAGAGAAGAAAGTGCTTCCACTAATCAACTGGACTTCCTCGCAACCGAGAGATTTAATCTCACATATAAAGACGAAACGGGAAAAGATAAGAGTGTGTATGTAATCCATCGTGCTCCCCTTGGATCACACGAACGTTTCATAGCATTTCTCATTGAACACTATGCTGGTGTCTTTCCTTTATGGCTCTCCCCTATCCAGGCACAAATTATTGCTGTAAGTGATAAATTCCAGAGTTACGCACAGAAAATTTCTGATCAACTAAGAGCTGCTGGTGTACGCGTAGAGTTAACCCAAGCTAACGAAACTTTAGGAAAACGTATTCGCGAAGGAGAAACACAAAAGATTCCTTATCTTTTGATAGTGGGGGAGAAAGAGAAAAAAGCGGGTACTGTTGCGGTGCGTAAGCACGGCAAGGGTGATTTAGGCACTTCTACCATTTCTACCCTCATTAAATCTCTCCAAGCGGAGATTACACAACGTAAGTAACTAAGGCCATGAAAACTTCTTCAAGTAAAAAAACGGCCACTAAGCCGAAGGTACTAGCTATTGTAGGCCCCAATGCTGTAGGTAAGTCTGATCTAGCCGTGCAGTTGGCTCATAAGTTTAATGGTGAGATTATCTCCGCGGATTCTAGGCAGGTATACAGAGGGCTTGATCTGTCTTCTGGGAAAGTGCCTGGGAAGTGGAGAATTAGGGGGTTTAATAGACACTATGAATATCAGGATATCCCCCACCATCTAGTAGACATAGTTTCCCCAAGAAAATCTTTTACCGTTCAGCAATACAAGAAAAAGGCTAAGAGGGCCCTTGATGACATAGTGCAAAGAGGGAAATTACCGATAGTAGCAGGAGGCACTGGTTTCTATGTAGATTCACTTGTCTACGATTTCCAAATTCCGGAAGCGCCACCCAACAGACAGTTGCGTAAAGAATTAGAGGAGATGACCACCGAACAGTTAATGCACCGTCTAAGCGCTCTAGATCCACAAAGAGCAAAGAATATAGATGTAAATAATCGTAGGCGAATTATAAGAGCAATTGAAATTGTAGTGTCTATACACAGCCCCGTACCCAAGATAGATCTTATTGAGAATAATGAATCTCCCTATGATCTTTTAAAGATTGGTATTTGTTTACCTAACGAAGAACTTAAAAGAAAGATCAAAAATAGATTAGAGAGGAGGATTAAGGATGGAATGATCGAAGAGGTTAGAAGAACCCACTTCTTGGGAGTTAGCTGGAAGAGACTTCAAGATATGGGATTTGAATTTCACCACATTATTCAACATCTCAAAGGAGAAATTTCTAGAGAAGAGATGGTTGCTCTTATTGAGACAAAGGATAATCAATTCGCCCGCAGACAGATGACCTGGTTTAGAAAAGACAAAAATGTTATTTGGATAGATGCTCCCGCAAAAGCTTCTCCACTAGTTGAGGGTTTCCTCTCCCGCGAAGTTTAGCCATACTCTGCCCAATCAAAAACTGTAATGCAGTTTCTTTCCCTTTATGGAAATCAGCTACAGCTGGGGCGTTTTCATCTAATGTTTTTCTAATAGCATCTACTATCGCCTCTTCGTCTGTTATTTGAGTGAGATCCATACGCCCCACAATGTTACCGGGGTCATCCCCGGTCACAAACATTTCGCGTAGTACATCCTTAGCGCTTCTGGAAGATAACTTGTTGTCTCCAACCATTTTAATGAGCTCTGCAAAGTTTTCTGGGGTAATCTTAAGAGTGTCCCATAGCGTCTTTTCTTCTTTCATAATCCCTACCAAGTCGGAATCTAGATAGTTAACACCTAGCTTAATCATTACCTCACTACCATCCATGCTTTTCAGCTCTGACACAAATTCCTCAAAAAACTCGGCCTCTCCCCTGTCATCTACTAAACGTTCTAACTCATCTGAGCCTTGGGCTAGCCTATATTCCTTAGCAAAACGCACTCTCTTTTGATGAGGTAATTCTGGCAATGACTCTTTAATCTCTTGAAGATTAATGGCTCCTTCTTTATCAAAATCTATTGGAGGCAAGTCGGGTTCAGGCATGTAGCGGTAATCTGCGGCTTCTTCTTTAAAGCGTTGGGGGAAACTTTCCTTCTTATTCTCATTCCATCCCCTAGTTGCTTGGCGCACAGCTTCTCCCTTCTCCAAAAGTTCTTTCTGTCTTTCTATCTCATGCCCGATAGCATCCTTAACGGCTTTAAAGGAATTAATATTCTTTAACTCAACTTTAGTCCCCAACTTCTTTCCGGCAAAAAGTTTCTTTGGACGTATTGAAATATTTGCCTCTACTCTCATCTGCCCCTTTTCCATGTCTGCATCTGATATACCGAGATATCGCAGAGTAAGTTGTAATTCTTTTGCGAATTTAAGAGCTTCATCAGTGGATTTAATAACAGGCTTAGTAACTAGCTCCATCAAAGGAAGACCAGCTCTATTAAAATCAACTAAGCTTCCATCATCGGTATGCGCAGATTTTGCGGTATCTTCCTCTAAGTGAATTCTTTCAACGGCTACTCCCGCTAACTCTCCTCCTTTTACTAAGGGAAGATCATATTGAGAAATTTGATATCCCTTTGGTAGGTCTGGATAAAAGTAACTTTTGCGATCAAACTTGCAGTGGTTAAGAATAGTTCCTCCTAGCGCATATCCAACTTTAATAATCGCTTTTACTGCTTCTTTGTTGATAGTGGGTAATGATCCTGGATGAGCTAAACAGATGGGACATACATTCACGTTGGGAGTTTCTTCGTCAGAGTTATTCAAACAATCACAGAACATCTTAGTTCGTGTTTTAAGTTCAGCGTGAATTTCTAATCCAATTGTTGGCTCGTATTTAGTCATCTTTTTAAATTATAGCTCAAACTGTTTCCCCACAATGTTATCAGGATGGGTTTTATTAAACAGTATCTCACTGTTTTCCATCAGATATACATTTTTTATACCGGCTTCGCTTATGGCATTCCAACAAGGTTCGCAACACCACCAATGCCCCCACAAATATAGATCTGCTCC
>CAZSWG010000015.1:0-10785 GCA_964610795.1 uncultured Candidatus Saccharibacteria bacterium
ATGCAGCTTTTAACCATGATATTTCCTCGTCTAAAGGAAATGTATTACGAAGAGGGTGAAGCTGGTAAGGCAAAATTTAATAGATACTCAAGATATTTGACCGTTCCTCTAGCAGCGTCTAGCGGTTATGGATTTCTAAAATTACTTGCCGCTCAAGGTATTATTCAGCAATTCTCAACGCAGCAGGTGTTTATAAATGTCTTGGTTGTCGTGGCTGGTTCAATGCTTTTAGTATGGCTTGGAGAATTAATAGATGAACAAAAAATTGGTAACGGAACATCCATTCTTATTATGGCTGGTATTCTTAGTGGTTTGCCTATCGCCGTTCGAAACGCCATTGCTTCATATCAACCAAGTGACGTCACAACCTATATCTCATTTGTAGTTTTGGCACTGGTAGTCATTGCAGGAATTGTGATGATGAACGAGGGTGAGCGTAAGGTACCTGTTTCATACGCAAGAAGAGTGAGGGGAAACAAGCTATACGGTGGAGTATCAAGTTACCTTCCTTTGCGTGTTGGACAAGCTGGGGTAATTCCAATCATCTTCGCTATTTCCCTACTTTTATTCCCCCAATTTTTGGGACAAATTGTCACAGCCTTTTCCTATGATCTAGGAGTAAAGATTAATAACGCTACTTCCATCCTAACTAACAACCAATTGGTTTACGGAATTCTCTACTTCCTCTTAGTGTTTGTGTTCACCTACTTTTACATAGGTATTACCTTCGATCCTCAAGAGATTTCTAAGAACCTACAGCGCAGCGGAGGCTTTATCCCTGGTATTAGGCCAGGGGATCCAACCGCCGTGTATCTAAAAAGCGTAGTACAAAGAGTAACTCTTTTTGGCGCCACGGCACTGGGACTCATTGCTATATTGCCTATCTTGACTCAAGCCTTTACGGGCACACAGGTTCTAACTATTGGAGGAACCTCTATCTTGATTGTGGTAGCGGTTGCCCTTGATGTTGCAAAACAAATAGAGTCTCAGGTAACTGTTAGGGAGTACGAGAATATTTAGTCTTTTCACTTAGGGGATTAATTTGTAAGCTTAAGAACGTGAAGCCTAGAGCAATTATTATTATTGGTCCTCCGGGAGCAGGTAAGGGTACTCAGGCCAAATTTGTAGCTGATCATATCGGAGGTGTTTGGTATGATACTGGGAGCAAAATCAGAGAACGTTTGGCTAGAGGGGAACAGCTAGCGGAGGGTTATGTATATTCAACTGGCAAACTGCTTGATCCCAATGCAACCTTACGGATGGTGATAGGGGATGTAAGAGAAGTATTTGCTACACAAAAAAGCATTGTTTTTAGTGGTTCTCCTAGGAGTATTACTGAAGCCTTTGGTTCGGGAGAGGGAGGATTGATGCATTTGCTTCATGATACATATGGAATGGAGAATGTATTTGTTTTCCATATCCTTATCCCAGTTGAAGAGTCCATCAAAAGAAATACACAGCGCGAGGGAAAGAGACCGGACGATACACCTGAGACAATTAAACTTAGATATGAAGAACAGTACGAACAATCGGTTGTCCCTACAATTCAGGCGATACGAGATCACGGCTATTACGTTGTAGATATAGATGGCATGCCTTCTCCTAAGGAGGTGTTTGAAAGCGTTAAGAAATATTTGTAGATGAGTTACATCAAAAATCCAGAACAGATTAGAAAAATTAGACAATCCGCGAAAATCCTCGCGGATGTTTTACAGAAACTAGAGAAGATGGTTCATCCTGGGGTTAATCTAACTAAGTTGGAAGACTTTGCTCGTCATGAAATAGAAGTTCAGGGCGGTAAGCCGGTATTCCTTGGATACAAACCCACGGGTGCTAGAAAGCCATATGAATATGCACTGTGCACATCTATTAACGATGTGGTGGTTCATGGCACACCGCGTCCATATGAGCTAAAAGAAGGCGATGTGCTCAGTCTAGATTTAGGAGTAGATTGGCAAGGAGGCATTAGCGATGCAGCCGTTACTTTTGGTGTTGGGAAAATATCCAGAAGAGACCAGGAACTTATTAATATAGCCAGAAGAGCCCTAGAGAATGGTATCGCTCAAGCAAAACCAGGGAATACAACTGGAGATATAGGGCATGCCATTGAAGAAACAGTAAAAAGGGCAGGAGCCAAGGTTATAGATGGCCTAACGGGTCACGGTGTAGGTAACGAACTTCACGAAGAGCCAACTATATATAACTTTGGGGAGCCAGGAGAGGGTGAACCTCTCGAAAAGGGAATGGTTCTCGCTATTGAACCAATGATCTGTTTTACAACCGGTAGGATTGAACAGTTAAGTGATGACAGCTACGCCACCATGGATGGGAGTATTTCTACTCACTTTGAACACACAATCTTAATAGGGGACCAGGGGCCAGAAATCCTTAGTCGATAAGTATTCTCTCCCATACACCAGATTGGTTGGAGAAAATAACGGTGTCGTTTCCTGTGTAGGAGAAGCTTTTTATATCAGTCCCGATAGTTATGCCGTTTTCTAAATTGGCACTACTTATATCGTCAAAAATAAGAGAGCTTCCCTTCAATATAAAAAGATGCATCGAATCGTTGAACCACACCATTTCATTAATTGAAGTGGAGGAATCTATGCTAGTACGCTCCTCCTCTTCAAAGTTATACGCATAAAGGGTTCCATCGTTCTTTAAGACAGCAATGTTTTCTTCATTTGGAGAGAGGGCAAAAGTTTTTACATTAGTATCTATCACCTCAGGGGCGTTGCTTTGAGTCCATAGAGATAAGTCTCCAGCCTTATTCAAAGCGAACCAGCCAAGAGAAGTATCGTGTAGTTGCTCTAGTGATATGTCCGTAATGCCTTGCGAGGCTAAATCCAGGGCTACGGTTGTTGTGCGTAGGGGAAGATTAAATGTTTTAAGTTGATTGTCTTCTATCCAAGCAACGCTGTTTTGCCCCTGAACAAAAAAGTCACTTACCCCCAAAGCGATCTGTTCAATAGTTAACCTATTAATATCGAAAATATATATAGCCTGCTGCGTAGATGCTATAAAGCGTTGATCATTGTATGGATAAAAAGTAACTTCTTTTATATCAATTGCTCCAGGTAGACCAAGCTTTTCACTCTTTAGGTTATTAAATATCAAACTCAAATTGAGATTCTCATCCGGTTTAAAAGCATTCGCTAGATAGTAGTTGCTGGTTACGGTGCTCCTCGTGAGTATGGTACCGCTGTCACTGAGAGCCACTATCTCGTGTCCGTATACCAGGGTGCCATTTATACTAACGCCTCCACCAGCCTCAACTCCCAAATGTTCTCCTGAAGCCACTATTCTATCAGCCAATGAATCAGATATCTGAAGAGGTTCTATTTCTGGGACTAAAATAATGGAATCGAAAACGGAAACTGTGCCAGATTCTACTTCAATACTACTTTTCCAGGAGGAATGGTTATCGAGTTGTACACTCAGTACATATTCTCCTGGGAGGAGATTATCAATTAGAGTACCCTGCTGAAGAAGACCGGCCTCATTTTTTATCTTTTCTCCATCTAGCTCTATAAGAGTTTTGGTAGGGGTCGAACTTAGATAGATTCCCCCAGTTGCCTCCAATTGAAAGTTCTTGAAGTCTAACCTATACCCCCTTGAATTGAGTACCAAAAATGTGCCCAAAAGGATGAAAATACACACTAGAGAATAAAAAAGAAACCGTCTGGTTTTAATGGACATCAATCCCTATAATAGAGAAGGTGAAATTCATTGTAAACGGAGGTAAAAAATTAAAGGGTGAGATTAGAGTAAGCGGCTCAAAAAACGCTACTACCCCCATTCTGGCGGCCACCTTGCTTACTTCAAGGCCATGTGTGATTAGTAACATCCCTCTGATCAAGGATGCCCTAACCATCATCGAGCTTTTGGAGCATATAGGATCAAAAGTAGAGTGGTTGGATAAGCACACTGTAAGGATTACCAACGACAACATTAACGTTTCTCACTTACCTCGAGAAATGGTGCGTCGTTTGCGCTCATCCATTCTATTAATAGGTCCTTTATTGGCGCGTTTTGGAAAAGTAAAAATCCACACACCAGGAGGATGTTTTATAGGAGTGCGTCCCATGGATGCACATTTCAATGCTTTTGGAGATTTAGGTTTTAAAGTTACATACGACGAGGCTAAAGACATATATTCCATTACTAAGGGTAGCAAGAAGAAGTTAAATGAGATCACTTTGAGTGAATTTAGTGTTACTGCTACTGAGAATCTATTAATGTACGGCGCTCTTAACACTCCTCTTACCATCAAAGTAGCTGCTAGCGAACCACACGTGCAGGATTTAGGCAGGTTTCTTAAAGAATTAGGTGCGGATATCGAAGGGTTGGGGACACACGAGATAAAGATTAAGGGGAAAATTAAAACAAAAGGTAATGTGGTGCGTCACAAAGTGGTCAGTGACTACATAGAGGCAGGAACCTTTTTAGTATTAGGAGCGGTGACGGGTAGCGATATCACGGTTACCGATGTGCCGGTGAATGATCTAGTGCTTCCCATGCAGAAACTAAGAGAATTTGGATTGAAAATGGATATCCAAGGTAGCAAGGTAAAGGTTTGGGGGTCAAAATCCAAGCTCCAGGCCATAAGTAAAATAAGGACTGGTCCTTATCCTGATTTTCCAACGGATCTGCAAGCACCCTTTGGGGTTCTAGCTACCCAAGCAGCTGGTGAAACCATGATTTTTGAGAGTATGTATGAGGGGCGCTTAAAATATCTCTACGAACTTGATAAGATGGGCGCATCGATAGATATGCTCGATCCCCATAGGGCACGCATCAAAGGACCAAAGCATCTATCGGGCAAGAATGTGGAGGGTATCGACCTAAGAGCTGGGGTTACTTTGCTTCTAGCAGCTTTGGCTGCTAAGGGAGAAAGTGTTTTGCACCAGGCAGAGCAGATAGATAGGGGATACGAGAATATTGAAGAGAGACTTCAGAAAATAGGCGCTGATATACAAAGATTAAAATAATGTTTACTAGCAAGATAGGTATAGATTTAGGTACCACCAATACGGTGGTTTTTGTCCCAGGCAAAGGATTTGTTATTAACGAACCAACTATCGTCGCCTTGAGCGCTCCGGACAACACGGTTTTGGCCGTTGGGAGAGAGGCTAAGGAGATGATCGGTAAAACTCCAGGGGATATTAAGGCCTATCGTCCATTAAAAGATGGAGTGGTTGCTGACTATTACATTACCAGAGCCATGCTCAAATACTTTATTAATAAAGCTGTAGGGCAGATTAATTTAATTAAACCGGAAGTTATCATATCTGTGCCAGCTGGGATCACCGCGACTGAACGTAGGGCAGTTGAAAATGCTGCCGTTGAAGCTGGTGCCAAGCGAGCCTATCTCGTAAGAGAACCGCTACTTGCAGCGCTTGGTGCTGGTATCACTATAAACTCTTCCTCTGGCAATATGATCGTGAACATCGGAGGTGGTACCTCAGAGGTTGCTGTTATGTCTTTGGGTGGTATCGTCGCCTTTGCGAGTTTGAGAATTGCTGGTAATAAGTTTGATCAATCAATTATCGAATACGTTAAAAAGTCATATTCTGTTTCCATTGGTGAGCAAACTGCTGAAGCCGCGAAGATCGCTATCGGTTCAGCCGTTCCCCTCAAAAGTAAATTGGAGTTTAGGCTAAGAGGTAGAGATTTAGTTTCAGGACTTCCAAAAGATCTAACCATCAACTCAAATGAGATAGCTGAAGCCATTAACCCACTGTTAATGGATATCGCTGGTTCTATCCAATCTGTTTTCAACGAGACTCCCCCAGAGCTTGTAGCGGATGTTATGGAAAAAGGCATCATTCTCTCCGGAGGAAGTGCGGGACTCAAGAATATTGATGAATTCTTTAAGCGTCTTTTGGGTGTGCCGGCTTATGTCGCGGAAGATGCGATTTTCTGTGTAGCTAAGGGAACAGGAATAGTGCTCGACCACGTGGACATATACAAGCGTACTCTTTTAAGTAAGAAATAATTATGCTTGTAGGCCATAAAGAAAAGACAAAGATTTTCAAAGAACTCTTAAAGGACAACGGACTTTCCCACGGTTACATCTTTTTTGGAGAAGAACAGGTTGGTAAAAAAACATTTGCCCTGTCTCTCGCCAACTTTTTAGAAAAGGGAAAGTTCGAAGATCCAAGTGTAATTCTTTCTGAAACAAAGCTAATTGCTCCGGAGGAGGGGAGTATTGGTATAGATGTTGTAAAAGAAGCAAAGCACTTTCTATCCCAAAAACCTATTCTATCCTCACGCAGGGTTTTAATAATAGATGATGCGCACAAGCTAACTCCCCAGGCTCAAAATGCTATTTTAAAAATATCCGAAGAACCACCACAGAGCAGTTTGATTATTGTTATCTCTCCCACTCTGGATTCGTTAATCGGAACCCTTACCTCCAGATTGCAAAGGATTTATTTCTCAAGGATTGAGACAAAGGAGATCGCCGAACTTATGGAAAGTAGGGGAGTAAGCACGACAGAGGCTCAAAAGATTGCCAAATCGGCCCTTGGTAGGCCCGGCAGAGCCATAGATGCCCTAGAAAACGTGGAGTTTAAAAGGTTCTCTGAGATGGTCAAAGACTTTATTAAGAACCGTTCTGGGCGCAAGGATGTTCTCCAGTCTCTCATTAAGGAAAACGACGACGTTAAAGACAAGGATTTGATTGATGTATTCGTTAATCATATGATGGCAGAGTTAGCTCTCGATCCACTAAAGAATAGTAAGACCTTAAGCGCACTGTGCGATCGGTTTACTAAAATGAGCGATTTTACTACCAACAGGCGATTACAACTAGAAACAGCACTATGGAACTTATAGAACAAACAAAGACAAAGTTTAATTCTTTAATAGGAGCCTTTAGGGAGGATCTCTCTGGTATTCGCACAAATCGTCCCACTCCAAAGTTGTTGGAGAATGTAGAGGTAAGCTATGTCGGTCAGACTATGCCTCTTAAACACCTTGGTTCCATAAGCGTAGAACCACCTCGTGATTTGGTGGTTAATGTATGGGATCAAAATGCAGTAAGTTCCGTTACGAAGGCTATTAACGATGCAAAACTTGGAGTTAGCGCCTCAGAGCAGGGCAGAATGATTAGGGTAAAATTACCGGAGTTAACCGAAGAGAGAAAGCAGGAGTTGATAAAGGTAATTAAAGGCATGGCCGAAGAGATTAGGATCAAGATGCGCAACGAAAGAGACGATGCTCAGAAAGTCATTAAGGAAGAGAAGGACGAAGATATCGTTTTCAAAAATAAAGAACGCCTCCAGGGATTAGTAGACACATTTAACAAGGAAATTGAAGATTTGATTAGCAAGAAAATGGGGGAGATCTTGGAATAATGCTGACATTCATCACCCTTCTTCTTCTCGTTATATTGATTGTTGGTCACGAATGGGGCCATTTTATTGCCGCCAAGCTTTTAAATATTAAAGTAGATGAATTTGGAGTCGGCTTTCCTCCCAAATTGTTTTCTAAGAAATGGGGTGAAACGGTATACAGCTTTAACCTTTTGCCATTCGGTGGCTTCGTGAAAATCCACGGTGAAGATGCTATTGATGGCAAAGGGGATGATTCTAAAAGGAGTTTCTCCACTCAACCCTTCTGGAAGAAGGCCATAGTTATATCCTCAGGCGTTCTGGTGAATTTTGTAATTGGTTGGATCGCCTTTAGTGCTGTGCTAATGATGGGTGTCCCACATGGAGTGCAAATTCAAAGCGTGGCACCAGAGAGTCCTGCTGCAAAGGCAGGATTTGTGCCCGGGGAAATCATTGCAGGATTTGAATCGGCAGAAGAATTCTCTGTTTTTATAGAAGAGAATAGAGGCAGGGTGATTATCCTAAACGATAGGGAGATAATTCCTCGAGTCGATATTCCAGAGGGCGAAGGTGCCCTGGGCATATCCTATGTATTCAACGAAGATACCTCTTCAGGAGTATTTGAAAGTATTGCTCGTGGATTCAAGTTGACTATTGATACCCTCGGAGCCATATTCGTTTCTTTGGGAGGTTTTCTTTGGGGAATATTTACGGGAAACTTCGCAGTACTAGAAGAAGTGAGTGGTCCAATTGGAGTATTCGTAGTGGTAAAAGAAGCTACTCAGTTGGGCTTGGTTTATTTAGTGCAGCTATTGGGGTTGATATCCTTGAACCTAGCGGTGCTCAATACCATTCCTTTTCCAGCGTTGGATGGAGGAAGGTTATTGTTCACTTCTCTACAGCGATTTTTCGGAGAGAAGGTTTTTAATAAGAAACTGGAATTGATAGTGAATGTTGCGGGATTTCTCTTTCTGATCTCCCTTATGATTATGGTGACAATTAAGGATATAATTAACCTATAATGCGCCAAAGCGACCTTTATACAAAAACTAGTAAAAACGTACCCGCAGACGAAGCTTCTCGAAACGCCGCTCTACTCATAAAAGGAGGATTTGTGCACAAAGAAATGGCAGGGGTTTATGCCTATCTTCCATTGGGCCTCAGGGTTATTGAAAAGATTAAGGGTGTCATTAAAGAGGAAATGGATGCTATCGGCGGACAAGAGATATTACTCGCTTCGCTTCAAGGGCCAGATTTATGGCAGAAGAATAATCGTTGGGATGACAAGCAGGTTGATATTTGGTTTAAAGACAAAGAAGGGAAGGTGGGGTTTGCTTGGTCTCATGAAGAGCCAATGATAGAGATGGCAAGTCACCACATAGGTTCGTACAAAGATCTTCCAGTCTTTGTTTACCAATTTCAAAATAAGTTCAGAAATGAACCGAGGGCTAAGAGTGGCCTTTTGAGAACAAGAGAATTTATCATGAAAGATTTATATTCTTTCACTGCAACCGAAAAGGATTTGGATTCTTTCTACGAAAAATGCGCGAAAGCGTATGAAAAGATCTTTAAGCGCATAGGTATAGGGGATAAAACATATAAAACATTCGCAAGTGGTAGTGTATTTACCAAATACTCTCACGAATTTCAGGCAGTGAGCGAAGCGGGTGAGGATACAATATATCTAGACTCCAAAAAGAAAATTGCTATCAATAAAGAGGTATATAAGCCGGATGTAGTTAAGAGTTTAGGACTCAATTCCAAAGATTTGGTAGAGACAAAATCTATTGAAGTTGGAAACATATTTAAATTCGGTACCACATATTCCGAAAAACTAGGCCTGAAATATAAAGATCAAAAGGGAGTTGAAAAACCTGTTTTCTTGGGTAGCTATGGTATCGGTGTGGGACGATTAATGGCCACGGTTGTCGAATTACTCTCAGATGATATGGGTATGGTTTGGCCAGAGAGCATAGCGCCTTTCAAAGTACACCTTATTGAGCTAGGCAAAGATAGAGGGAAGGAAGCATATGCGCACTTGATAAAGGCTGGCATTGAGGTACTCTATGACGACAGGGATGCCTCTGCAGGAGAAAAGTTCAAGGATGCAGATTTGCTAGGAATTCCTTGGAGAATAGTGGTAAGCGAAAAAACCAAGGGTAAGATTGAGGTTAAGAGGAGAGACTCTAAAAAAACAGAACTATTAAACATCAATGAAACTGTTCGAAAACTTATATAAAAGTATAGGAATTGATCTTGGAACAGCCAACTTTCTGATTTATGTAAAGGGTAAGGGAATCGTAGTAAACGAGCCCACCCTGATTGCCGTAAATAATCGTACTAATCAAATTCTCGCAGTAGGAGACGAGGCTAATAAAATGCTTGATCGTACTCCTGCCCACGTTACTCTAATCAAACCTCTTATTAATGGTGTTATCTCAGATTTCGAAATGACCCAGGAAATTATTCGTTATTTTTTCTCTAAAATTAGTGAACACAATATATTTTCAAGATATCGTACAGCCGCAGTTAGTATTCCCACCAATTTAACGGAGGTTGAACGCAAATCTGTTGAAGATGCTGTTATATCGGCCGGAGTTTCAAAAGTTCTTTTAGTAGAAGAGCCCATAGCCTCTGCAATCGGCACTAGATTACCGATAGAAGAGCCCACGGCCAACATGATAGTGGATATCGGTGGAGGTACCACAGAGATCTCCATTATTTCAGTTGGAGGCGCAGTTGTTTCAAGAAGCCTTAAAACTGCAGGGCAAAGATTCAACGAAGACATCTCTCGTTTTATCAGAAGTGAATACAAACTCTTAATAGGAGAGCCAACCTCTGAAGCTATCAAGATTAATGTAGGTTCTGCGGTGCCGGTAGAAGATAAACTAGAGATGGTGGTAAGGGGTAGGGATGTGTCTACCGGTTTACCAAAAGAAGTTATCGTACGCAATGCCCAAATTCGCACAGCTCTCCAAAAGTCTCTAAAAACCATAGTGGATGCCATAAAGACCATTCTTGAAGATGCCCCACCTGAGTTAGTGGGAGATATCTTGGAGCGAGGCATTCACCTTTCCGGAGGAGGTTCTCTTTTGAGAGGTTTAGACGAATATCTAGAAAGGGAACTCCAGGTGGAGACAAGAATAGTAGACGATCCCTTAACCTGCGTTATTAGGGGGTTAGGTATAATCATCGAAGATACGAGTAGATATGAGACCATTCTTTCGAACCAAGAAAAACCAAAGCTAGTTAATCTATGAGAAAAAAACGCTACCCATTTATCATCGCGATTATTATTCTAGGCTTAATTATCTTGGCTGCAGAATTGTTTTTAGACCTCAGACTTTCTTTCAATAGAAGTGTAGCTAGTGTATTGGATGGATTCACTCAGGGTGGGGATTTGGAAAATCGCATTACTCTTTTACAACAAGAAAATGCTGACTTA
>CAZSWG010000016.1:0-10783 GCA_964610795.1 uncultured Candidatus Saccharibacteria bacterium
TCCTTAGAGATCTTTTGTAGTTTTTCAAAAATAAGTTGTATTGGGATCTTGTGGAAGTGAAAACGTTGAGTGCGAGAGGAGATAGTCGCAGGAATTTTATCTTCTTCGGTTGTGGCTAAAACAAAAATAGCGTGTGCTGGAGGTTCCTCTAGAGTTTTAAGTAGTGCATCGAATGCCGGTTTAGTTAACTGGTGAGCTTCGTCGATTATAAATACTTTGTTCTTATGGGAGCTAGGGGAGAGGCGAATACCTTCTTTAAGGTTGCGTATTTCATCAATTCCGCGGTTACTAGCAGCATCGAGCTCTACCACGTCCAAAGCTCGTCCTGCGTCAATTTCTTCGCAAGGAAGGCACTTGTTACAGGGCTCTCCCTTTTTGCGAAAGGCCTCATCCTTATCTCTAGTCTCACAGTTGGCTATTTTGGCGAGGAGTCTGGCTGCCGTTGTCTTCCCAGTACCCCTTGAGCCAGAGAAGAGATAGGCGTGACTGAGCTTGTTGGTTTTGGCGGCATTTCCCAATACCTCAACAACCAAATCTTGGCCTATAATATCGGCTAAAACCTTGGGTCGGTATTTTCTGTAAATAGCGAGAGCCATACTCAAAAATCGCTTTAATTATAGGGGGTGTTGCCTTAGAATGGAATAACTAATCGGATATTAACTAATGGATACTAAAGCATCCCCCGGATATGAACTTCAAACGACCGATTTCAGGGGTCCTTTAGTGAAACTCCTTGAACTTATAGAGGAAAAAGAGCTTGAGATCACAAGGCTGAATTTAGCTGAGGTAACGGCTGATTTTATCGCATATTTAGAAAGGCTGGAGCATAAAGTACATCATCGCGAATTAGCTGATTTTGTAGTGGTTGCGGCAAAGTTAATTCTTATAAAATCACACGCCCTTTTGCCTAATTTGGAGTTGAGCGAGGAAGAAGAGAAGGATATGGCAGAGTTGGAGGCGCGCTTGAAGCTATATAAGGAATTGCGCTCAGCTGAGAGATCTATAGATGAGCTTTGGGGAAAATATGTTTCATATGGAAGGCCGTTTTTGTTAAATGTGCCTGAAGGATTTTATTTAACCCAAAAAGTCCAGCCAAAAGAATTATATGAACACATAAAATTATTAGCTGAAGGTTTAGTTGATTTACAAAAGATGGAAGAAGGGGAGGTGAGAATGGTTTCTCTCGAAGAGAAGATAAAAGAACTTTTCACTTGGATCAACGGAAGAGTAAAGACTAGTTTTGGTGATTTGAGCGAGGGTAAAGAAAAATCTGAGGTGGTAGTTATGTTTTTAGCTCTATTACATTTATTCAAAGATTTTGATGTTAGTATCGAACAGGATGAATTATTCGCAGAAATTAAGATTATAAAATCCAATGGATAAGATAGATAAAAGTTTAATAGCAAAGATAGAGGCGGTGCTTTTTGTGCATGGTGAACCGTTAAAAGTAAAAAGACTCGCTTCTTTAACTGGAGCCAGTGAAGCGCAAGTAGAAAAAGCGCTTGAGGATTTAAAAAATAGCTTGAGTGATGAAAATAGGGGATTGGATTTAATGAAGAGCAAAGACGAGGTGCAATTAGTAACAACTGCAGAACTTACAAGCATCGTTGAGAAGTTAACCAAAGAAGAACTAGATACTAAACTTACTCCAGCTGCTCTCGAAACACTCTCGATCATTGCATACCTGGGGCCGTGCACCCGAGCTTTGATAGATTTTATTAGAGGAGTAAACAGCGCCTTTATGCTTCGTAGCTTAATGGTGAGAGGACTAGTGGAGCGTAGGGAAGACAAACAAAAAACCGGTGGATATATATATCAGATAACCTTTGATTTTCTCAAACACATGGGGGTTTCGTCTCCCGAAGAATTGCCGGAATATGAGAAATACGCTGCGCTTAGTAAAACGTTAATGCAAAATGGCGAAGAAGCTTAACACTGGAATTTGGCTCTTTGTGGGGCTATCAGTAGTGATAGCCATAGGCTTAATCTTTTCTTTTCAAAAGAAGAGCCTAGTAGTAGAAGAGGTGGGGAAGGCTCAGACTGATACGACCAGTTTGGTAGCAGATACTCCAATATCCGGAGGACCCATTACCGATGGGACAACTAATGTAGAGGAGGATCAACCAGCAATTGCAGCTGGGGTGTACCTTATGACAGGCCAAAGGCTTACAGGATGGAAGGAGGATAAGCGTTGGCCAATTGCCTCTATCACCAAACTACTTTCTGCATACGTAGCAGAGAGTTTAATGGATCCAGAACAAAGTGTAGTTATCAGTCAGTCTGCGATAGATACCATAGGTAATGGTGGGGAATTTAAATTAGGAGAAATATTTCCAGTTCGAGATTTAGTAAAAGCTATGTTAATTACATCTAGTAATGATGCTGCAATAGCTCTTGCTCAAAATTATGGACAAACAAAATTTGTCGCAGAGATGAATTTAGTTGCTGGGGTGGCGGGCATGAGGGATAGTCAGTTTGTTGAACCCACTGGTCTTTCGGTACAAAATCAATCTACCGCAGAGGATCTAGTTAAACTGGTTCAATACATATGGGAAGAGAATCGAGAGTTTTTCCAAATTACTAGTCGATCCACAGATTATATTGTTGACACTAACCTAGGAGTGGGGAGACAATTGATAAATATCAACCAATTTGCGGGTGATAGTGATTTCTTGGGAGGGAAAACGGGTACTCTTCCTGAGGCAGATAGTAATTTAATTTCCGTATTTAGCGTCCCTGGGTTTGGAGAACCAGTAATAGTGGTAGTGTTGGGATCTAAAGATCGTTTTGCAGAAACAAGAAAAATATTACTTGATTTATAGATGTTAATGTTAGAAGCCATAAGAATAGTAACAGTATCAATAATTTCTTTTGCCGTAGCCTTTACTTTGGCTCCAATTATTTTAAGAACACTCAGAAAAATAAAAGCAGGTAAACAAATTAGGGTCTCAGAGGAGAGCCCTATTTTTTCGAGCTTACACAAAAAGAAAGAAGGTACTCCTACAATGGGAGGAATTACCATTTGGCTTACCCTAGCTATCGTAACTGGAGTACTTTGGTTGATGGAAAACCTCTACGATGGCTTCTGGGGTTTCTTGAGCTTTGTGGATAGGGGAGAAACTTTCTTGCCCTTAGCAGCCTTCTTTATTGCAGCCCTTTTGGGGCTTTTTGATGACATCATGGGAGTAATGAGAATAGGGGATAAAGGAGGAGGACTTAAAATTTCTCATAAACTTATCGTCTATTTTCTGATATCAACAGTTGGAGCTTGGTGGTTTCTTTTCAAACTAGACTGGGTTTCCATTCACGTTCCATTCTTTGGAGATTTTAATATCGGCATATGGTATGTGCCGATTTTCATGTTCATTATTGTAGCTAGTGCTTTCGCTGGAGATATCACGGATGGTTTAGATGGTCTGTGGGGTGGCATATCCCTCTTTATATACGTTACTTTGGGTATCATAGCCTTTGCTATGGGAAGATTTGAGCTAGCAGCCATGATTGGAGTGGTGTTGGGAGCAATTCTTGCTTTCTTGTGGTTTAACATATATCCCGCTCGCTTTTTTATGGGAGATACTGGAGCGATGGCTTTGGGTATAACGATGGGTGTTATAACCATGTTAACGGATACCGTTTTCCTTCTACCGATATTTGCCATAATACCGGCAGTGGAGGCGTGCTCAGTGATAATCCAAACTATTAGCAAAAAAGTAGCTAAACGTAAGATCTTTCTCTCTACCCCTATTCACCATCACTTTGAAGCTTTGGGGTGGCCCGAAAGTTTGATCACTATGCGTTTTTGGATAATTTCTATTATGGGAGCAGGATCAGCACTCGCCATTTTTTTCCTAGATAGGTTGTTATAAAAAAGAATGGAGGAGGGGATGAACCCCTCCTCCCGGCGTGATTTCATCAGATCCGGAAACGGCCGGTAGCGATTTCCCTCATGCCCCCATTCCCATCGGAGGCGGAGAGATAGATGTCGCCATGGAGCCAGAACTCCCGGTGTGATCCACGGCTGTCAGGAAAATCGAACGGAATGATGGTGCCAGTCGTTTCCAGCCACAACAGGACGGAAGGGGGCAAAACCCCCTCGCAAATCTGCGTGAGCAATTCATCCACCAGGGAAGTGAGTCTGTACCGCCACCCTTCGTGTTCTTCGGGGTAGACGGTGTTCTCTTCTCCGAGAACCCTGCGCGACGCGCGCAAAATGCCGGCGATGGTGGAATTGCGTTGCCACTCTTTGAGTTTCTCCTCCAGAACGGGCAACCATTCAGGAGTGTGCTCGGGAAGTTGTGACCATGTGATGAATCGAGGTGCTGCTGCTGTCTTTGTGATATCGGCCTCCCTTTGGGTTGTTAGATTGATACAATTTTAGTGTTTGAATGTCAAAGGAGCGGACAACTCCTTCAGAGGAAGATAGATCTGGTCTATAATTTACCTTACATGAGCCTTTTAATAAAAGGAGTTCAAGTAGTGGATGGAACTGGGAAAGATCCATATAAAGCTGACGTTTTGATTCAAGGTGGATTGATCTCTTCAATTGGAGAAATCAGAGGTAGGAAGGCCGATCAAGTTATGGAAGGCTTGGGACATTACCTCACTCCTGGTTTCATTGATATTCACGCGCGTTCAGACGCTACGCTTAATTTATTTGACCACCCTGAGCAGGAGGCGTTTGTTAAACAGGGGGTTTTGAACATTATTGGTGGTCAGCATGGGTTTTCATTCGCGCCTTTAATTTATGGAAATATAGAATCTATTCGCCACTGGGCAGATAGCGGTGGATTTAATGTAAATTGGCAAAGTGTAAAAGAGTTTTTGACAGAGCTTAAGAGATTTAGGCTCGGTATTAATTTTGGCACACTCGCAGGTTATTGCGGAGTGAGATTTGATATTACTAACAATAGAAAAGGACTAGAAAAAGGGGAGGCGGATGTAATTCATAAAATTTTGAAGGATGCCATTAAAGATGGAGCTTTGGGTATTTCATTTGATTTAGATAAATGCGGCACCAAAGAATTACGAGAAGTTGCCAAACTAACTGCACATAGCGGAGGAGTAGTTGTAGTAAAAATGGATATTCCAAGTAAAGAATATGCCAAAACCATAGAAGAGATTATTAGTATAGCTAAATCCACCAAAGCAAAGATTGTAGTGGAAGGATTGGAACCAGTTAAGGGTTCAACGAAAGAATTTAGAAAAGCACTCGATTTAGTGAGAGCAGCATTTAGCGATGGTGTAAATATACGCTTAGTTTTACAACCGCATTTAGTGACAGAAGCTCATATCAAAGAATATTTGCCTAGAATATTGAGATCTATGGACAACCATACAGCCTTGAGAAAGATGAAAGAGGCAAAATATAAATCTGCGGCTAAGAGAAGCTGGCAAAACATTGATTTCAGAAATGTGTATGTGGTAAGCGCTCCAAAACATCATTTCCTAGCTGGAAAAAGCGTGGTGGACATAGCTAATAACTGGAATATTGATTATATGGAAGCGATGTTGAGATTAATGGAGATGAGTGAACTACACGCAACTGTTGCGAGAGATAATTTGAGTCCGAGCCTATTGAGGAGTGCCATTGGAGAAGAAGCTGTTTTTATAACGGCTAATCTTGATGGAGCTCACACTGGCGGGGGGACAGTGATTAGTGAAGTAGCGCGTGATTCATTTCCTCAATATTTCAGAACAGTAATTGGAGAGGGATTGATGTCTATTGAGGATGCAGTTGCTAAAATCACTTCTGCTCCAGCAAAGTTTTTTAAGATACCTGGTAGAGGATTAATTGAAGAGGGGATCAGTGCTGATTTGGTTTTGCTAGGTAAAGAAGACTATGAAATTAAGGAAGTGATTTTGAAGGGAAATGTGCTTGGAGAAAAACGTCTCGAGGGGGAGATGCTAAAACGTAGTAAATACTAATATGGCAAGGGGTGTTACAAGAAAAGTAGATTATTTTACCCTCACGGTATTTTTAATATTGCTGATAGGCGTAGGGTTAACAGCCCTAGCCTCTGCATCTTCTGATTTAGGAAAAGTTAATCAGGACGATCCATTCTTTTATGTAAAGGATCAAATTATATTTGGTTTAGGGATTGGTGCGATCGCTTTTATCTTAGGTTATTTTGTAAATTACAGAATTTATAAAAGATTAGCCACAATCATTTTATTACTGAATGTGGGGCTTTTACTTTTATTACTTTCTCCTTTGGGAGTTGCGTTTGGTGGAGCACAAAGATGGATAGAGATAGGATCATTTACTATTCAACCATCAGAGCTCTTAAAGTTGACGATGGTCATATATCTAGCGGCTTGGTTATCGAGTGAAAGAAAAACTGCTCGGGAGAAAAGTTTATCCGAAGGTCTGATCCCATTTGCTTCCATTGTAGGTTTTGTTTGTTTGATTTTATTGTTCCAAAACTCAACTAGCGCCGCGGTCATTATCGGAGCCGCAGCTTTAATTGTGTATTTTGCTTCCGGTGCTCGGTGGCCGTTTATGATAGCCATCGTGTTGGGCGGGTTGCTTTTGATAACCGCATTTGTTTTCTCCACCCCTTATAGATTGGAGCGTATTAAGGGATTTGCTGATCCTAGTGCTGACACGCAGGATTCTTCATATCAGGTAACTCAGGCACTTACGGTTATAGGATCGGGTGGGCTCTGGGGAGTAGGTTATGGACAATCCACCGCCAAACATTACCTACCAGAGCGTATGGGAGATTCTATTTTCGCTATTATTGCAGAGGAATTTGGATTTGTAGGATCGATATTGGTCATATTCTTGTATGTGGCTTTAGTAACGCGGGGAGCCATATTAGCTAATAAAATCAGGGATAAATTTGGAAAGCTGGTCATGGTTGGATGTTCAGCCACCATAGGAATACAGGCTCTTATCCATATAGCTTCCACCTCTGGTGTTATCCCAACAACTGGAGTGCCACTGCCCTTTGTGAGCTACGGTAACTTTTCCTTGGTGATATTTATGGCTATGGTTGGCATAATGCTTAATATACAAAGAAATAGCTGATGAAAAGATTTAGAGTACTAACAACCGCAGGGGGAACAGCTGGACACGTTTATCCGATAGTAGCAGTAGTATCTGAACTTCAAACTATGGCTGCAGAACAGCAGATCAATCTGGAAGTTCGATATCTCGGAGCATACGGTCCATTCAAGGCCTTTTTGCAAGAAAATAATATAAAAGTACAAAGAGTAGCGAATACTAAGTTAAGGCGCTATTTTGCTTGGCAGAACTTTATAGACGCTCCTAAATTTCTCTGGAGCATTTTACAGTCATTATGGAAAATTTTTTGGTTTATGCCCGACGTATTGTTTTCCAAAGGAGGACCCGGATCTTTGGCGGTGGTTTTAGTTGCAAGATTTTATAGAATTCCAGTAATAGTTCATGAATCAGATGCTGTGCCTAGTGTGACTACTCGTATTACAAGTAAGTTTGCAAAAACAGTTGCTGTTTCTTTTGCTTCATCTGTAGCTCAGTTCAAAAACAAAGAAATTATTCATACCGGGAATCCAGTAAGGAAATATTTACTAACTGATCCCATCTCAAGGGAAAAGGGGAGGGGATACTTTGGTTTTAATCCCAATGAACCTTTGATATTGGTATTAGGTGGTTCTCAGGGGTCTACGAGCATCAATGATTTTATTCTTGATGTGTTGCCGGAGTTAGTTCAATCAGTTCAGGTTTTACATCAAACAGGGAAAGGGGATTATCAACGCATAGTGCGTGAGGCTGGAGTGGTGTTAGAAAAACTTCCTGAGGAAATACAAACTAGGTATAAAGCAGTAGATTATTTTGAAAAGGATATTCGGGTGGCATACGAGGCTTCAGATATTGTGGTTTCCAGATCTGGCTCTGGAATATTTGAGCTAGCTGCCTTTGGAAAGCCTTCTATTTTGATTCCTTTGCCTTGGGCGGCAAATGATCATCAAAGTGCCAATGCTGCAGAATATCAAATGGCTGGAGCAGCAATTGTTATGGAACAAGATAACCTTCTACCTCATATTTTCTTGAGTAATGTGACTGCTTTACTCGCTAATCCAGAGAAAATGGCTGCAATGGAGGAGGCGGCGCATAAGTTCTATAAAAGCGATGCCGCTTCTAATTTAGCCCAGCTCATCTTAAGATATATTTAATGCCAGATAGTAAGAAAGTAAGGGTCAGGTTTGCCCCTTCTCCTACCGGTTTGCTACATATCGGAAGCGCCAGAACAGCTCTGTTTAACTGGCTTTTTGCTCGTGGTAATGGGGGAGTCTATATATTGAGAATCGAGGACACCGACAAGGAGCGTTCCAAGAAGGAACATGAGGAAGATATCCTTTCTGGCCTTAAATGGTTGGGTCTAGATCATGACGAGTTCTACCGCCAGAGTGAGAGGGGAGATGTATATAGAAAATACCTAGAACAACTCCTAGAGGAAGGAAGGGCATACTATTGTTTTTGTTCAAAAGAAAAATTGCAGGTGGAAAGGGAAGGCATGCTAGCTGAAGGAAGAGCTCCAAAATATTCAGGAACTTGTAGGGGCATATCTAAGTTAGAAGCACAAAGTAAAAAAGATGCAGGCGAAGAATCTGTTATTAGATTAAAAATTCCGGAAACCAAGATTTCTTTCAAAGATATTATTCGTGGAGAGATAACTTTTGATGGAGCGTTGATGGGGGATAGTGTAATTGCAAAGGACCTAGATAATCCTTTATATAACTTTGTGGTTGTTATAGATGATTTTTTGGCAGAGATCACTCACGTCATAAGAGGAGAAGATCATATATCTAATACGCCTCGACAAATTGCATTGATGGATGCATTAGGGTTTGAAAAACCTAAGTTTGCACACCTACCAATTATTTTAAATCCTGATAGAAGTAAGATGTCAAAAAGATTTTCTGATACTGCATTGCGTGACTATATAGACAAAGGATATGTAAAAGAAGCTGTAATTAACTTTATTAGTCTTTTAGGTTGGCACCCAGAGGGAGATAGAGAGATTGTAAGTATCGAAGATTTAATTAGAGAATTTTCATTAGAGAAAGTACAAAAGAGTGGAGCTGTCTTCAATCAAGAAAAATTGGATTGGCTCAGTAATCTATATATCAGACAAATGGACAACAAAACTTTTACAGATATGGCAAAAGGTTTTATCCCAGATAATTGGCACTTGAATGAAGCGATAATTAACTCTGTGAAAGAGCGTATTAATCGCTTTGGAGAATTAAAAGAGTTAATACATTTCTATTTCGAACTGCCTGAATATGCAGCGGAAATTTTGAGTTGGAAGGGGATGGATGCAGACAAGATTAAAGAAAATTTAAATAAAGCAAAGGGGATGGTAGAGGCCATTTCTGAGGCAGAATTTAAAACAGAGCTTTTAGAAAAGACTATTTTAACCGCACTTTCTAGCGATAATAGGGGAGAGGTACTTTGGCCATTGAGGGTTGCTCTATCGGGTCAAAAGAATTCGCCGGGACCTTTTGAAATTATGGCTGCGCTTGGCAAGGAAGAGTCGCTGGCGCGCATAGATAAGGCTTTAGTAAAATAATACGATGAGTAGAGGAATAGGAATATTTTTGATTGTTTTGACCCTTCTTTTCCCAAGGGGTGTCTTTGCCGTAGAGGAAGACGACCTTCAAGAGAAAATAGAGGAGAAGCAGGAGGAGGTAAATAAAATCAATCAAGAAATTGCAGCTACTCAAGGACAGATAACCCAACTGCAAGGCCAAGCCCAAACTCTTCAGGGTGCGATTTCACAGATAGATACGGGTATTAAACAAGCAACATTAGGTATCCGATCAAGCGAAACAAATATAGAGAAGTTAAATTTAGAAATAGAATCTCTAGGTTACGAGGTTGATGAAGTAGGGGATGAGGTACGTAAAAAACAATCTCAAGTAGGAGAGCTGCTACGCAGAATTCAAAAGAAAGATCAGTACGGTTTTCTACCTGCTATTTTGGGTAGCGATACTCTTGCCGAGGGGCTTGCTGAGATCAATGCTCTGAAGAACATACAAAATGATATATCGAAAGAAGCCTATCACCTGTTGGGCTTACAAGATCAATTAAAAGGAACGATTAACGTGAGTAGTAGTAAGAAATCTCAATTAGAGGTTGAGGTTGTTAACTTAGCAAGCCGTAAGGTCATTCTGGATGAACAAAAAGGGCAAAAGGCAGAACTACTTACCATCACCAAAAACCAAGAAGGGGAGTATCAAGAACTTCTAACTGATCTCGAACAAAAACAACAAGCCTTACTTGAAGAGATATCTGATATAGAATCCCAGCTTTCAAAAAATTTCGATCGCTCAAGTGTTCCAACTAGAGAAGCAGAGTATTTTACATGGCCCGTTACGGCGTCAGGGGAGAGGACTGGTATTATCACCCAAAACTGGGGTGAAACTGCCTACTCAAAGCGTTTTTACAGAGGTAGACCCCATAATGGTATGGATATAGCTGCTCCAACTGGAACTGAGGTCAGAGCCGGGGCTGGAGGAACGGTCGTGAGAGTTGACTACAATGGCCTGTATTATCAATACGGAAGATATATCTTAATTGATCACGGTAATGGATTAAGTACTTTGTATGCTCACCTCTCTGGTGTAACTGTAAAAACAGGGGATACGGTAGATAGGGGTGACCTTATTGGTTATGTAGGAAGTACCGGATTTTCAACCGGAGCACACCTACACTTTGGTCTATACGCTACTCCAAGTGGCGGTTGGCGCTCGAGCACCAATAGGGAAGAGGGGGGATTGTTCTCCGTACCCCCGG